>CAZIIP010000318.1:0-4436 GCA_964539455.1 uncultured Rhodothermales bacterium | reverse complement strand
AGATCGACCGGCTGGCCTCCACGGCCGAGCGTGTAATCGTGACGGCCACCGACTGGTCGCCGCCAGACGTGGGTCTGGCGGACTCCCTGCGCCGGGTCAGCAAGGTTTTTTCAGTGGCGTCGTATCCGGAAGATGCCGTGCTGACGGCCGGTATGAGCGTGCCGTACGACGCTCCGGCAAAAATTGCGGAGGTTGAAGAAGGCTACGCCCTCTATGAGTGGAAGGAAGAGACAGGCTGGGAGGAAGTCGACGCCGGCGTGGATGTGGTATCGCAGCGCCTTTCGGCCGCTGTCGACGCTTCCGGTGTCTATGCCGTGTACAACGACATCCGCGTAACCGGTACCGCGAATGAATCGGGAGAAGAGGTATCGCCCCGGGAAGTCGAGACCGTACTGGGTGCGCCCTATCCCAATCCGTTCCGGGCCACGACCGTGGTGCCGTTCCGGCTACGGGAGGCGGCATCCGTAGAGCTGATCCTGGTGGACATGCTTGGAAGAACGGTGAGAAAGGTTGCCTCGGGCCGGCATGCCTCCGGCCGACATGAAGCGCGACTGGATGCGCATAATCTCCCGCCAGGCGTGTACTTCCTGCATCTGAGGGCCGGGCTGGATACGGGCGTGCGGCGTGTGGTGGTTGTCAGGTAGGACGGTGTCGCTGTATTGGAGTTTCGGGGTATCAGAGTGTCGGGGTACCGGGGCGCCGCGATGAACGGCCGGTACATCTCGTCCGTTTTCGGCGCGTAGTGGAGGAACCTTGCCGCGGGATGTGCCGTGCTTTCAGAAGAGTCGGGCCAGGCAGCTTTGCGCCCTTGTGTTTATGGGAATCCTCGCATGGAAGGAAAGGGAATGAAAACTCCCGCCTGTCCGCATGCCTCGTTTCGCTACTGCGAACACTGCCGCACGACCAGGCTGCCGACCGGCGCCCCGATGTCCGCACCGATGATCGGGCACTTGACCTGCAGCAGGCAGAACACCTTCTCCCCGGCGTCGCTCAGCGTTTCGTAATTCCCCTGACCTTTGGCGATAACCAGGGGTGCCAAATCGAACAGCCTCCGGAATTCCGGTGAACACAGTTCGAGAATGGTCCCCGGTGCCTCGGAACCGTTGCTCACCAGGGTAGCGCAGGTATCCAGACCGGCCTCCCTTGCATCGTCGAGTGTGGCATCGTTCAGTATTGGGCCCCCCTTCACGACGTAGGTCACAGGGACGTCGATTGCCTCGATGAGCACCCGATCGAAGACGGTCTCGCCCGCATTGTCCGCAAGAAAGAGGACCTCACCGGCCTTTTGCAATCGCTCCCGGAGTTTCTGCAGATCGTCGATCACGAACGGCAGATTGATGGCGTTGGCAATCGCGCGATCGAGGTTGGCCATGCGATCGGATACGGCAAAGTCGATAATGTTGCCGGCGATGCTCAGTCTGACGGCCATGTCCAGCGGATCGTCGCTGCCGGCCACGAGATCTTTCAGCTGCGGATACAGATGCAGCGCCTGCCGGGTGCTTTCGGCCTTTACCTTCCCGTACGGATCCTCGAAGGCGCCCTGTTCGCGGACGTACCGGTGGACCCGGTAGCCGATTTCGGCGGGATTGGTATCCCGTTCGAGATTTTGCAGCAGGCCAAGAACCCCTTTCAAAATGGCAAATTGGCGTTCTTCGTCGGCGCCCGTATAGCGTGCGGCACCAATCGCCTGGCGTACGAAACAGGGATAGCAGTCGAAATAGGTGCGCATGGGTACGATGCGGTGTGCGCAACTGGTGGCAAGTCATGTGACGTGCGTAACGTACTCACGACCCGCCGCTTTCACGAACGATCGAGGGGAATAAAAGGAGAATATCCATCAACCTTTTGCGTCCCTCTTGGCGCTCTTCGCGCCTTGGCGAAAAATACCCGGGTGGGATCCAGACCTGGAGGCCTCCGGTGATGAGACACGTTTGTGCGCTCGGTAAGCCTCAATGTTTACCGCGAAGGCGGAAAGGCGTAAAGCAAGGCAATAGACGAAAAGACACGAAGCCCGCCTGGATCGCGCCGGATGGGCTCATTTCTTCCCGGCTCCCCGGGTGCAACCCTTTTCATAACCGTTTTTTCATTTTTGATCTTGACAAAGGCCGGGGTATATTCTATTATTTGATTAGTTGCTTGAATACTTGACAATGAATGTCAATATGAATCCCAACAGACGCTTCAAGGACGATATTTACGAACAGTTCGCCAGAATCGGCAAGGCGGTTGCAAGCCCGAAACGTCTGGAATTGCTGGACCTCATCTGCCAGGGGCCGAGAACCGTGGAGATGCTGGCCAAGGAATCCAGCCTGACGGTTGCCAACACATCCCGGCACCTCCACGTCCTGCGCGGAGCCGGTTTGATCGAAGGCCACAAAGATGGCCTCTACGTCACATATCAGATCGCCGACTTGGCCGTGTGTGAGTTTTTTCGGAGCATGCGGCTGCTGGCTGAGAAACGGCTTGCCGATATTGAGCAGATCGCACGCCGCTTCCTGAATGGGCGGGAAGGTCTCGAAGCCGTTGACCGTGAGGAGCTCATCGAGCGCGTTCGCCGCAAGAGCGTGACGGTAATTGATGCGCGGCCCGTGGAGGAGTTCCAAGCAGGTCATATACCGGGAGCGATCTCGGTCCCCCTGAAGCAGCTGGAATCGCGACTGGCCGAACTCCCCAAAGGTAGAGAAATCGTCGCCTATTGTCGGGGGCCCTATTGCGTCCTGGCGATCCAGGCGGTTGAGGCCCTTCACGCGAAAGGCTACCGAGCCGTGCGCCTGAAAGACGGCGTTCAGGACTGGCGAGCTCGAGGATTAGACGTCGCAATAGAACAGGACGCTTGAAATGCACATATTAATTATAGGTGGTTCCTTCGGGGGACTGACCACGGCCTATGAGCTGCGAAAGCATCTCGATCACAGAAAATGCGAGATCACCCTTCTCTCCAAGGAATCGCGTTTCGTTTTCATTCCATCCCTTCCTTGGGTTGCTATGGGTTACAAGAGCATGGATCGTATCTCCTTCGATCTAGCCAGGCCTCTTGAACGTCGTGGAATTCGATTCATTCATTCAACCGTGGAGAGGATCGACCCTAATGAGCAGAAGGTCTTCACGGATAACGAGGCCTATTCCTATGACTATCTCGTTATCGCGACCGGCCATCGCAGTGCAAACGAGGCCGTTCCGGGATTAGGACCGTGGGACGGCCCGGGGCATTCGCTAATGTCTTCTCCGGAGGCGGAGGAGACGCGCGAGGGGCTGGAGGGTTTTTTGCGGGAACTGGGTCCCATCGTGGTGGGTTGTGCTCCCGGCGCAAGTTGTATCGGTCCTGCATACGAGTTCGCCTTTGAGATTGACCATCTGCTCCGCAGAAGGAAGATCAGGCATAAGGTCCCGATTGTGTTCGTTACGCCCGAGCCCTTTCTCGGTCACTTTGGCGTAGGAGGTATGGGTAGAGTTCGGCAGTTTTTCGAGGGTGAACTTGAGGCACGGGACATTAAGTACTACACCTCGGCGGCCGTTTCGGAAATTTCAGAAACGTCAGTTCAGTTGGCTGACGGGAAGACCTTTGAATCTCGTTTCTCTCTTATCATTCCCGCCCTGGCAGGCGTGAAAGCGGTGTCCGACTCGCCCAAGCTCTCCAACCCCAAAGGATTTATACCGGTGGACGAAGGATTCCGGCATAAGGAGTTTCCGAACATCTATGCGGTTGGTGTCGCGGTTGCCTACCCACCCGTCGACGAGACTCCGGTTCCCGTGAACTTTCCGAAGACCGGCCACATGACGGAGCAAATGGCCGCCATCGCGGCGCACAACATCGCCGCGGACATCCAAGGCGGCGACAGACTCGCGCGAGATCTTTGGGTCGATTGCATCATGGACATGGGTGCTACAGGGGCTCACATGAGGGCCGACCCGGTTCGACCGCCGCGCAATGTTGCCAAAGTGGGCGAAGGAAGACGGTGGTTATGGGCGAAGCGGCTATTCGAGAGGTACTACCTTTGGAGAGCCAGACGGGGGAAAACAATATCCAGCGGTTGGGGCTGGTGAAAATGACACGACAGGAGGATTGGTTTATGAAGCTCGCGATTGTGATCTCAACGAACGAGACGGAAGCGGTTTTCAACGCCATGCGGCTCGGCGATTGAATCGAAGACTTCGCACATTGACCATGCGATCCATTCTGTACGCATTCACACAGTCATAAGGTGGTCCGAGTCACGCACGATCTCGTAGTAGTCCTTGAGCGTGAAAATCGGGCAGACCTCCGAGCCTTCCGAATTGCGCAGCTTCAGGCACGTTCCACCGCCCAGTAACTTGCCACCCGCGTCGAGAGCCTTCTGCGCGGCGTTCGCACTCCGCCACCATCTCCGTCTCGATGTCGAATCCATGAAGCGTGCCCCGGATTCTTCGCGCCGCAGGGATCGCGAAGGTCCCATAGC
>CAZIIP010000317.1:0-4437 GCA_964539455.1 uncultured Rhodothermales bacterium | reverse complement strand
CGCCGGGTCGGTCGGTCTGACCATCGCCGCCGTTGGGTTCCTCGTGGCGTATTTTTTCGGTGTCATCCTGGTGAACAGAGGAATCCGGGCGGGTAGTTCGTCGCTACTGGACGAGCGCACATCCGTCGGAAGCGATGTCCGCACGGGTATTATTCGAAACAAGAAGCCCGACTGCGGGGCGCGCCTCACCTTTTTCTCCGGGGCAATCGAGCCGCTCTCGGTGCATGTAGCGCTCATTGCAGGTGTATATTTGCTCACATATTTCTTTGTTCGCTGGTTGGCCTCCCTGTTCATCTCGGCCGGCCTGGAGCAGGAAGTCGCACTCCTCTGGTCCTTCCATTTTCTTTTTGCCAATCTGCTCGCGCTGGGTGCCAGACGTTTGATGGACCTGATCGGCATTTCATATGTACTCGACTCGGGTCTGCTGAACCGGGTCAACGGGATTGCCACCGATTATCTTATCGCCGCCTCGGTCATGGCTATCAGCCTTCGGGTAGCCTGGCAGTACGCATTGCCGATCGCACTAATCACCCTTCTGGGAGCGACGGCTACCTATTTCAGCCTGAGGTGGGCCGTTCAGAAGATGTTCGAGGCACACGCGTTCGAACGCTTCATCGGCATTTTCGGTGAGATGACCGGTACGCTCTCATCAGGCCTGGCGCTCGTCCGTGTGTCGGATCCCGAATTTCGCACGCCGGTGGCACAGGACCTGGCACTCGGAAGCGGGGTTGCCTTGCTGTTCGGCTTTCCACTGCTCTTTGTGATCAACATGCCGTTTACCTTTTTCGACGGAAAGATGTCCGGTTACTGGATCGTGATTTTGCTTTGCCTCGTCTACCTGGGTGTCGTATATGCGGCATGGCGTATCGTGCTTGGATCCGGGTCACGACCTACATCCTCCGGCAGCGGTTTGAAGTCCGAGTGAGAGTGCCTCGAGTTGCAGGGCTATCTGCGTACCGAGGTCTACCGGTTGCAGTCCATACGTTTCGACGAGTGAAGATATCCAGTCGTCATCAGTCACGGCGGCATCGGATGACCGTAATTTTTCGCGCAGGCTTAGATACGACGCCGGTGAGCCGGGTACCGAAGGTATTGGACCGCCGGTGACCAGGAACAGGGGTACTTCAGTTACAAGCGAAAGTGGATCACCTCCCAGCATCCGTATGAATTCCATGGACGACATTTTGAAAAGGCCGGCCGTTTCGGGATCATCCCGTTCCTCGAAATAGGCCCGCATGGCGGCTCCACGTGGCGTCGAAGTGAATCCGGGGCCCATATACTCGAAGCCCTTTTCCCCCTTGCGGTCGTGATCGTGCAATCGAAGTCCCTTTGCCATTACGGCCTCTGTGTATTGCTTTTGCAGGTCGACCGTCCTTTCACGCCATTCGCGTTCAATCAGAAGCAACACGCCCTCACCGAAGCCCATTCCGTGAAAGCTTACGTGAAGGTTGATCGGTCCACGTGTTTCGAGGTAATCCGAAACCTGCCGGTTTTCTCGACGCATATCGGGATAGCCGAATTCGACGTCGCGTCCGGGTAATTCACGCACCGCATACCGCAGATACGCAGCAATATCGGGCCATTGCGCAATCCAGCGTGCATTTGCAGCCTCACCGTCCGGATTGATATGCGGCAGAAGTGAAAGCGTCCAGTCCGCCAGCAGTCGCTCGTAGCGGCTCCGATTGGAAACGATCCGCCGGAGCAGAGCGAGAATCGTTTCCGAGCCGACGGGTTCGTCGGCATGGGAGCCGGACAAAATGCTTGCGTGAAGAGGTCCGTTACCAACCTCTACGGCAACAATGGGCCGGTCCTGTTCCGATTCACCGATGTCGACCAATTCGAGCAATCCCTCTGATCGCGTACAAAGTTCCTTCAGATGCTCATTTCGCGAATGCGCATCGGTGAGACGTGGCAATTGCGGTTCGCCCGTCGAGATATAGTGTGGTTTATCCATCGTCATCCCGTTATGCTTTTGGCCAATTCTCCGATCCAGCATTCCGCCGCATCGAGATCATGCTGTTCCGGACCCTCATCTATCTCGAGTGTTTCCTGGATGCGCTGGGCGCCGAGACGGTCCAACAGCCGCTCGAAGATCCGTGCGGCCTCACAATAATGCGGTTCATAGTGTCTGTCTCCCAGTGCCAGAAGGGCATACCCGAGTTTGTCCAGAGCGGGTGCCAGCCATTCGAGATCTTCCACGAAACCGACCGCGTTGTCGGGCAACTCGCCCTCCCCCCAGGTCGATGTTGCCACAATCAATGTATCGCGCCCGTCGAGCATTTCGGGATAGGCATCCCACATGTCGACGAGTTCGACGTCGAGACCTATCGAGACAAGCCGGTCACAGATGCGTTCGGCCCAACGTTCGGCATTGCCGGTTTGTGTTGCTACAAGTGCCAGTATGGGTACTCCTGAATTGATCGTCGATCTCTGGTGTGCGGTTTGTAATCAGTGCGGACCGTCTTCCGGCGGAGCTGAATTCAAGCCACCCTATTTGGCTGCCGTCCTGCCGTACCCGATAATTCTGTCGACGGCAAGAAAAGGATCCCGAAAGTAGATCAGGGCAGTATACTGTTGCACTGCGGTAAACACGCTTCTATCGCGCTCTCGTTCAACGGGTTGGCCCGGCCGGATGTAGGCGTACTCGTAGCGGCCCTGCTTCAGCCTGCGTTGTGCCGTATACAGTTCCCCGTCCCAGTTCATGGGCACCGCATTCTCGAGGCGCCATCCTGTGAAGCTCCCGCTAAGGAGTACCGGTGATCCGTCCCGATTCTCGCTATCGGGAACCAAATAGAAACGGACGTCCACATATTCGTTTTCCCTACCCGGAAATGCGTTCGCCGGAGAGGCTTCTCTGATGAGCGTTTGTCCGTACTGGGGATTACCGGAGAAGGACGCACCCAGACCCTCGAAATCCGGCAGCAGGTCGACTTCAAAAGGATCTTGGTCAAAATCCACGCGACGAATCCGCGCACCCGGTTGTAGCTGTGACAAATCCACGTAGTAGGTATTGTAGTCCGGTTCGAACGAGGCCTGGGGATCCAGATAAAACCGGAGTTCCGGAGGAACATAGAAATTCGGCGTTTCTTCGCACCTGACAGCCCAAAACCGGGCATTTCTAAGGAAGCAGGCTGAATAGTCGGCCAGGTTGTTGACCAGTTCCCGGCCGATATCAATCTCGACAATGGGCTGGTTCCTCGTCCGCGGAACGCCGGTGACCAGTACCGTATTGATATCGAAACGCACTTCAGACTTTGTTTCGACCGCAACGAACGGGAGTTGCAGCAGCGGATCCTCGGATCCGTTTCGCCTCACAGACATTACGTAGTTGCCGCTCATCAGGAACTGAATCTGATCGTTGGGAAACGAATAGGCGTAGTGAACAAACGGCTGTCGCGTTACGCGTGATTGCTCGTAATTTCGAATGATGTCACGATCAAATGTCCCGAACACCTTGGTCATTTCCACCCGATCGGGCTGCCACGACCGATTCATGTGACGGAATTCTACTTCCAAAGGCTCATAGGCGCCATCGAGTACGTCAAATTTGAGGTGCATTTGCCTGGATGGGACTTCGGAGCCCAAACCCGGCTCGTCCAGCGGCAAAACGGGAAGATTTCTTTCATCCGCCCCGTAGTATAGTTGTATGGAGGCCACCTCTTCAGCCGGAGAAACGATGTCCGGTGCCACATGCAGGACGGTAGCAGATGAACGGGACTCACTGTCGGCCGTTTGCTCTACGCTTCCGCAACTCCACAGCAAGACAGGCATCAACAAAGCGACCAAGCGACCGATAGCTCCCGTCCTGTGCGGTATTTTCGTCCTGCCCATCCCTCTCTTCTCCTGCATATTCATTCTACCGCGGTCTCATCCGATTGTGCGACTGTTGATACCACCGCACTCTGGCCCTTTTTTCCTCTATCAGGTTCATAGCGGCCCGGTCTTCAATCGCCAGGGCGATTGCTGCGGCGCTGTTCAACTCCGCAAAACTCCTGTCGAACCGCCACGTTTCCAAGGCGGTTTCCGCCGACCACAACCCGCACTGCAATGAGAGCACTGCAGGTGAAAACCGATCACATTTCGGGGTTCGATCGATCGCCTCTGCGTACCTGCCTGCTGCAGCCAGCGCACGCGCAAGCAGCAGTTCCGTTGCACTGTCGGATGTCGGTTTTTCCAGCAGAATCATTGCGCGGGTTTCCGGATCCGCAGCAGTGATTGCACGACATACCAACTCGCGAGTGCCGGTGAGTTGCCACCTGAGCGCAAGCACTGCACGAAGCCTTCGATCATATATGTCTGTCCTGTCGAATGCAGCCGAATAGCCTTCCTTCGCCCCGGTGGTGTCGCCGAGGCAGAGACGGGCGTCCGATTCTATCAACTTGTGCATGGATAGCAGCATCGAATCCGGTACCGAATCGAATGCCTCCAGAACGGTCT
>CAZIIP010000316.1:0-4477 GCA_964539455.1 uncultured Rhodothermales bacterium | reverse complement strand
ATCGATGAAAGTATTTCCCGTCACGAGGGGGGCAAGTTCGTAATCGAGGGTGCATCCGGGCAAATTCCAGCGCGCCGTCGCCGACGAGCAGGCAGTGATCGGTACGCTCCAGCACGAGTTTCGCAACTTTTGACGGATGCTTGATATTTCGTAGTGAAGCAACGGCACCCGCTCTCGAAGTAGGACCGTGCATCACGGCAGCGTCGAGCTCGACCACACCCTCTGCATTGGGAAGTCCTCCATAGCCAACCGTAATGTCTTCGGGATCCGCTTCTACGATGTTGACTCCAGCGACAACCGCGTCGAGTGCGTCGGCTCCCTGTCGAATTTGTTCGACCGCTTCTTCAACAGCTCTTATTCCGTTTCCACTGGAAATCGCTACCGGTGCTGCGGCCGGACGATCGTTACCGGACGCAATTTTATTTTTGCCTTTTTTCGGCAACACGGTCGCCACGAGACCACCCATCGTGCCTTTCTTGATAAATGACCTTCTGGAGTGTCTGCGCTGCAATCCAGGCTCGCTCATAGATTTGCAGGTTTTGTCGATGATTGATTTGGTATCTTCGGGTGCGTCCGAAAGTACACCCAACCCGGCCGCCACGCAATCTGCACGGAAAGCTCCTTCCATTCAGCCTTCACCAACCGCGAAGCCGTCTTATCGTGTCGATGCCACCCGGTACGTCCGAGCCGTCAAACGAAGACACGTTCCCCGACAGAATCTCATACCGACAGGAACTGGGACGCAAAGCGCTACACCTGCTCACGCTTGCCGTCCCAGCTTTTCTGCTCTGGAGGGGTAAGGCCTCAACATTGCCCATCGTTGCCGGTCTTGCGGTCGTTGCGCTGGCGGCAGACATCGCCCGTGCCAAATCGAAGGAATTCAACCGGTTCATCCGCCGTTTTTTCGGGTTTCTCATGCGGCGTTCAGAACTGGAGGACACAAGTCGGCAGGTGGTGTTCAACGGTGCAACGTGGGTGCTGGTAGGGGCAAGTCTTTCGATACTGTTCTATGACGAACAGGTTGCCGCCGCCGCACTCTGTATATTTCTCATCGGAGATGCGGCGGCGGCGCTGATCGGTCGCCCGCTTGGACGAATCAGGCTGCCGGGACAGCGCAAAACGCTCGAGGGAAGTCTGGCATTCTTCATCGCAGCAGGCGTGTTCTCATTCTGGCTGCCCGAGCCGACACCGCTGACGGGCCTGGCGGGCGCAGCCGCCGGTGCGGTCGCCGAAGCGATCCCGTTGCCGGTAAATGACAATGTACGGGTGCCCGTGCTGGCAGGCGCAGCGATGGTTCTCACCAGGCTATTCATCGGTATATAACATGGGCGCCCGATCCAACGACCGGGCGCCCATTGCGGCGCCGTTACGTTTCCGAGCCGCTATGCCTGCGGCTGTTCGGTCGATCCGAATTGATTCGCATAAAGCAAGGCGGCACCCGCCAATGCGGCGTCTTTCAGCAAGCTTGACATTGCGTCCTGGTCACCCGATACGAGACTGGGGATATGGAGCGCAACGACAAATATAACGAGCATGAGTGCCAGCAAAAGCAACGCCAGTCGTGTCTGTTTGCCGATGATGATACTGACGGCGGCAGCCACCAGCGCGGCACCGGTTAAATAGACCCAGAAAATATTACCGGGCAACGGGATCGCAAAGCTCTCCGCCATTGCCGGCCCGTTCATAAAGTGCAAGATGCCGAAGACGGCAAAAGGGAGTGCAAAAAGATACTTTGCAACAGAAGTCGTCAGTGTTTTCATAGCGAATCTCTCGTGGTAAGGGAAGAATTATCCGGAAGCGATGCAAAGGTTGCTCGCCACCGGTCGATTTGTATGTTGAACGATTCTTGCTCTTGTTACAGTAACGATTTTTCACGTTGATTGCGACCTCCGCATATCAAAAACCGATTACACTGCCCACTTTCGGCCATCCTTGCACCTTCCCCGTACTCCTGATGCACGGACTGGGCATCTCTTCTCAGCTGTTTCGGGGCGGTGGTTTTAACGAGGTCTCACAGGCCTTGCAGCAGTCCGGCATCAGAGCCGTCTTCCGGCAGGTCCCGCCGTATCAGCCGATCGGCAAGCGGGCGGCCGGCTGGCAGGCCCATATCGAAGAGTTGCTTGCACAAGTAGGGGCCGACAGAATCAACCTGATCGCCTTTTCCGCCGGCGGCCTGGACGCACGCTATGGCATCGCGACGTCATGGGATGCTTCACGGATTGCGTCGTTGGTAACCGTAAGTAGTCCCCATGGCGGCACGGCCCTGTCGCCTGCATTCAAGCGCCTTGATTCGGGCCTTGGACATGTGATCACACGCCGTATGGACACACTGTCCCACAAGTATTTCCCGGACGCAACTTCCGAAGCCGTATCGGCCATAGAGGAAATGACCCCCGACCGTCTGCGGGCACGGTTCTCCTCTTTCCCGGATCCGCCGGAAGAAATACGGTGTCTGTCCGTAGCGGCAATGGCCGGCAAAGGTACAGGCACACACATCACGCCCCTGCTGATCCCCGGAAACAGGATACTGTACCGACACGAAGGCCCTAACGACGGATTTGTCTCAGCTTCCAGCGCTGTCTGGGGCGACTTCCTGGGATCGGTTTGCGCCGATCAC
The DNA here is from genome assembly GCA_964539455.1 of uncultured Rhodothermales bacterium. Lineage (GTDB taxonomy): Bacteria > Bacteroidota > Rhodothermia > Rhodothermales > CAYLXM01 > CAZIIP01. The sequence continues at coordinate 1,860 of CAZIIP010000316.1, read as the reverse complement.
GCCCAATTGTACGGAATCCCGTTTGCGCGCCGATCGTTCGATATAAAACGGTTTTATCACTCGCTCTGCTACCTGCTGGCGGATATGGGTTGCTGACGAAACACGCCTCATCATGGAATACATACGGCATCCCGGGATCTTTCCGGGATGTATCCTCGCATTGCTACTCGCTTCGTGCACGAACGGGCCCCAGCAGCCCCAGAGCGCCCATGTTCCGGACGCTCGCGTCAATATTCCCTTTCGCAAGGACGGTACGCTGACGTTTCACCGCTCGAACGGGGCGGACATTGTCACCATCGACATCGAGATTGCAGACACCGACTCGGCCCGGACGAGAGGCCTTATGCAACGGGACGCGTTATCTCCGAACGCGGGGATGCTGTTCATTTTCGATCGCGCCCAGCCACGGGCATTCTGGATGGCCAACACACGTATCGGCCTGGATATCATCTATGTCGGTGCAGATTCAACGATCGTCGACATCAAGCGCTACGTCAGGCCGATGTCACCCGAGAGTGTGCCAAGTGAGCGTTCCGCACAATTTGTGGTTGAAGTTTCGGCAGGATTTGCCGACTCCCACGGTCTCGTAGCATCCGACTACATCACCTGGAGCGAAATCCTTCCCCTTAAAGGAGATTAGACGGCAAAAGACTCTCCACAAGCGCACGTACGCGAGGCCTGCGGGTTGTTGAAGTGAAATCCCTGGCCTTCCAGTCCGTCGGAAAAGTCGAGTGTGGTTCCGGCCAGATAGAGAAAGCTTTGAAGGTCCAGTAAAACGCGGATGCCGGAAATCTCCAGTTCACGATCCTTTTCACGCTTTTCGGAATCCCAGCCGAGCCGATAGGTAAGTCCGCTGCAACCGCCGCTTTCCACACCGATGCGCAACCACTGATCGACAAGATCGATCTGCTCCTCATCGGCGGCTGCCTTGAGCCTGGCAAGCGCACGGTCGGTAATTTGAATGTCCATGATTTTTCTGGCGGGTCAATTCCTGTTCTAACTCATCTCAGAGCTTGCCAACGCCACACGAAAGCGGGTGGTTTCCGCGTATCCGAACCGGACCCGGGCCACATCGTAGCCAACGGCCGCCCGGAGAAACATATATGCCGCCCCCGCGTGAGACAACACTCCTTCTTTAGACTGAATCTAATTAAGAAAATAGCCACAAGGATTTGCGGAAAAATGAGGTGATCCACCTCCGTTGACCCCCTGTCCGTTATGTCCGACAATATGCAGACTCCCAATTACACTGAAGATCAACTCGCTGAAGACCTCAGGCAGGAGTACCAATTCGGATTCGTCACCGACATTGAATCGGATAAACTCCCACCCGGGTTGAATGAAGACGTTATCCGGTTTATCTCGGCCAAGAAGGGTGAACCGGAGTGGATGCTCGCGTTTCGTTTGAAGGCGTACCGTCACTGGCTTACCATGACGGAGCCGACCTGGGCGCATTTGGATCGGCCGAAGATCGACTATCAGGACATTATATATTATGCGGCGCCCAAATCCGGCCCGCAGTATGAGAATCTGGATGAAGTCGATCCGGAACTGCTGCGGACGTTCGACAAGTTGGGCATTCCACTTGAAGAGCAGAAGCTGCTGGCCGGTGTGGCGGTAGATGCAGTAATGGACTCCGTATCGGTGAAAACCACGTTCCAGAAGGAGCTTGCCGAAGCGGGTGTCATTTTCTGTCCGATGAGCGAGGCGATTCGAGAGCATCCTGATCTCGTAAAGCGGTACCTCGGCTCCGTCGTTCCGCACACGGACAACTACTTTGCTGCGCTGAACTCGGCCGTATTCAGTGACGGATCGTTCTGCTACATCCCGAAGGGCGTGCGCTGCCCGATGGAGCTGAGC
>CAZIIP010000315.1:2602-4526 GCA_964539455.1 uncultured Rhodothermales bacterium | reverse complement strand
TCAGTCTGGCAAAGTGATGGGCCCCTGTTTCCCTGTTTTTCAGATTGATGGCAAAGGACAGACTGAGATTCGAGATGAATGGAAAAGGGTGACCTGGATCAACGGCAAGAGGCGTAAGAATCGGGTAGATGTAGCGATTAAAATAGTCCCGAACGAATCGCTTTTGGGCGGCCGTCAAATCCTTTACCTCAAGAATCCTGACATCAGTTTTTTCCGCCAGCGCCGGCATCAGTTCGTCGGTCCAGAGGACGTCCATGGCACCGGCCATATCGAGTACGGCCGAACGAACGAGCCGTAACTGTTGCGTTGGTGTGCGTCCGTCGTGTGACAGCTTTCTCAATCCGGCGGCTTCCTGTCGTTTCAGACCACCCACGCGCTTCCGGAAGAATTCATCCAGATTGGATGCGGTAATCGAGAGAAACCGGAGCCGTTCGAGTAACGGCAATCGCTCGTCCATTGCCTGGTACAGGACACGCCAGTTAAAGTCAATCCAACTGAGCTCTCGATTAAACAGCAGGAAGTGGTGATCTACCTGAGCGCCCCTTGGCATTTTGCGGGGTTTGGTTGCCTTCGGTACGAGAAAATCCGCTTCCGCTTTTTTCGGGCGTGTCACCGCACCGTCTCCACCCATCTCCTTGGCGTCTGCCTGACTTGTCTGGCTCGCAGTCGTGCCCATAACTCCTCTCGTTCAATTTGCTGAATTCATATTTGCCTAGATACGTTCTTCTTCGCCCTCCGACAGCACCGACTGTGTCCGCTCTCCGCGTTTGCCGGGTCCCAACATAGTGACCGCAACCGCCCAGACTACCAAAGCGACGACGGTCAACCATCTCATTTCCAGTACGATGCCGACGAGGGATATTGCCACCGCAATAATCGCGGCCAACAATTTCTTTACCGGAAAGTTGTGTAGTTGCTTTGCCGACATAATACGGAACAAGGGCTTAGGCTTTGAAAACACATGGCTCTATGTTCCGTTCCTTTCGCGCCATTTGCCGGTTTCCAATTCTCGTCTTTGGCGCTGCAGGCTTGCCATTCTCTCGAGGATCGGGTTAGGATCCGTTCCTTCTCGGTCGGCGTTGTATAAATCTTGCTGGGCCTGTTTCATCAAGCCGGAAAGGCGATCACGTTTAAGCAGGACAATTGCGCTTGTGGCGAGCGCTTCAGGATCGTCCATGTGACCGGGTATCGAGGTTCCGGTGATGCGTGCCCAGTTCTTCGAGAGTTCGTAGCGATCGGTCAGTAAATCGGTGGCAAGTGCCTGCAGTGCTTCACCGGCCTCTCCTCCGGTGATCTCTTCTATTCGGACCTTTCCCCGCTTGAACATTTCTACGAGCAACACGGCGAGGTCGCGCGCGGGGCCTTCGGTGAACTCCTCGACGGACATGTGCCCCATTATCAGCCGGATCATACTACGTCCCTCCTCCAGCATCGCCTTGAGCAACAGCAGCTCCGCAGGTAGCGGCTTACGGGATCGCTGCGACTCCGAGACCGATGGTGGGTCCTCGCCGCGTGCCGCAGCCGTCGCTCCGGACCTGCCCGTTCGCATTCGGCTCCTCCGCATGGACTGACGTCTCCTGTCCAGCAACTTCTTCAGTTCCGACCGCAGCTCTGCATCCGGTACACGAAGCTCCTCTGCAAGCACCTGCACGTACTCTCCCTGCAGAATTCCGTGCTCGATTCGCGCAATCGAAGAGAGCACGTCACGGATGACGGTCAGTTTATCCTCCGGCACGTCCAGCCTTCCCTCCGCTTTCGCGGCAGCAAGGATGTGCTGGACAAATCCGGCACGGTACTTTCCGGCATAGTTCAGGAAGCTTCCGCCGCCGAATTGTCGCACATAAGCATCCGGATCCGAGCCTTCCGGCAGGGTGACCACGTATACGGCCAATCCCTGATCGAGTACCAGGTCGATGGCTCTCCG
>CAZIIP010000315.1:0-2592 GCA_964539455.1 uncultured Rhodothermales bacterium | reverse complement strand
CGTTTGGCCGGCGGCATCGCTGTCGAAGACCAGAACGATCGTTTTGGCATAGCGCCCGATCAACCGCACCTGCTCACCGGTTAATGCCGTACCACTGGTAGCAACCGCATTCTCCACTCCGGCTTGCCAAAGTGAAATGACATCCGTATAGCCTTCCACAAGGAAGACCTCTCCCGTGCGGCGGATGGCGCTTTTTCCCTGAAACAACCCGTAGACGATCCGGCCCTTGTGATAGACTTCCGTCTCCGGGCTGTTGACATACTCCGGCACACCCTCCCGCTCCGCAATCAAACGACCGGCAAATCCCACCACCTTTCCGACGTGTGTAAACAGCGGAAAAATAACCCGCTCGCGAAAGCGATCGTACCAGCCGTCACCACGATCCCGCTCAGTCACCAGACCGGCACGCTCCAGATATTTAATTTTCAATCCTTTATCTTCCGCGTGTCGCACCAGGTTGTCCCACCCGGCCGGTGCAAATCCCAAACCGAATTTCCTGATCGTGGCCGTTTCAAAGGCGCGGTCCCTGAAATATGTCAGGCCCTCGGATGCTCCGTCGTCCGCGTTCATCAGCCGCTCATGGTAGAAGCGCGCCGCAAGACGAAGTGCATTATAGACCGATTCCAGTTCGCTGTCGATCTCCCTTTCGCGTCGGTCTTCCGGAATTTCGACGCCCACTTTCTCGGCCAGCAGGCGTACCGACTCCGGATAAGACACATTCTCCATTTCTCGAATGAACGTAAAAACATCTCCCCCCTTGCCGCAGCCAAAACACTTGAAAATGCTGCGTTCCGGATTGACGTTAAAGGAGGGCGTTTTTTCGTTGTGGAAGGGACAGAGGCCGACGAAGTTGGCGCCGCGCGGTTTTAGCCGCACGTACTCGCTGACGACTTCAACGATATCGGCAAGCGCACGAACCTCTTCAATTTTGTCCTCTGGAATGCGCAACTTCGTCGCCGCCGTGTTTTTATTGTATGGTAACGATTGCCGGCACGATGAAGGCACCCTGGAAGGTATTTCGCACCTCTTCGATCACGCTTTCCGCCGCCTTGCGGGTCACAAAATCACCCAGGCGCACCTTCCAGTACGGCTGGTCCCACTGCAAATAGACTTCGTGCTTTTCCTCGACGGGTTCGGTCTCCTCGTCATCCGACTCCTGTGTCCAGGAGAGTGCCTGCTGGAAGGCCTGATTAGCCGCCGCACGTTCCCTGAAAGATGCCACCTGAATTCGGAATCCAGGTACATTCCGGCTTACAGCCTCCGTCTCGGTCGAGCGTGCCGTACTATCCAGAAGCCGTTCCGGTATCTCATGGCGTATGTCCCCCTCAAACGACGGCTCTTCGTCTTCGTAAGCCGATGGATCAAATGTCTCGACGTCTGATAATTCCGGACCCGTATCCACTACGGGTGCCGTTGTTTTGCAGCCTGACCCCAATAGAAGAACGAACAGGAGTGTAACGAGAGCTCTGAACAGTTTGGCCCCGGGATGCATTCCCTTGTCGATTCGATGGTTTATGTTATCATTAAGTAGGACGCGGGTCAGGCTGCTTGGTTGCATGTCTTTTGCCTCGTTGAAGCACTGAAAGACCGCCGGGTACAACCTCGACAGTGATCTCACGGATCCTCTCCTCCAGTATTTCGCCGTCTGCGTGCAGCGGCATCGGGGCATCCACAACCAATCGCACCTGCGTCAGACGCGTGATGTCAACCTCCGGCTCGTTTGCCGGCCCTCGCCCACCCCGTATCACCCGCGGAAGGATCTGGAGCACCCGCCTTGCCGGAGCGTTTCGCACCAGACACATATCGAGCAGGCCGTCATCGGGAATTGCATCGGGTGTCAGATAAAAGCCGCCCCCGACGCGCGTTCCATTCGAAACCGTCATCAGCAAAAGCTTACCGCAGAGCACCTGTTCGCCGTCCGCGTCCCACTCGACGACGGCCCCAGGAGAGCTCCACGAGCCCAGGGTTTGCAGCACTGAAACCAGATAGGCTCCGATCGATCCGGGCATAATCTTGTATGACCGGGCAGACGCCGCGACAGCAGCGTCAAAACCGACTCCCACGGCGTTCACAAATGCCGTGCTGCCACGACGACCTTGCTCGTCAATCCATCCGGCCATCCCGTAATCGATTTTCGAGGATCGCGCCGTGCTCAATTCCTGAACGGCCTGCTCGGGATTCGTCGGCCAATCGAGTGCCCTTGTCAGATCGTTTCCGGTTCCCAGTGGTATAATACCGAGCGATGCTTCGACTCCGGCCGCCAGCAGACCGTTGGCGACGCCATGGACGGTACCGTCGCCACCTATCGCCAACACCGTGCGAAACGATCGAGCGAGATCGGTCGCCAGCGCGACAAGGTGGGAAAAATCTTCTGAAAGATGTAACGCCACGTTCAAGCCCCTGCATTCGAACCATCGCCGGATACGATTCAGATGCCTTCCGGCTCTTCCGTTTCCAGCGACGGGATTGAGTACCGCAGCTATTGGTGCCGGCGGACCGGACGGCATCGGTCGATCAGCGCTCATCTGTTATATTAAAATTAGCCTGACAAGAATAGCCGGTGTTGCCGGTCACCTTTGGTAACAAGCGTCC
>CAZIIP010000314.1:0-4527 GCA_964539455.1 uncultured Rhodothermales bacterium | reverse complement strand
CAGCGGAACCGGTAAAAACCTACGTCCATGATCCAGCATTTACCCATCCGGGCTGTCGTCATTACGGGTCTCGCTTTCGCGACGGCCCCGGCGCCTCGGCTTCAAGCGCAAAATGCCTCGCAGGAGAATCTGAATTACGTTTTCACACGCGAACCGCTCACCGTCACTCCCTATGCACCGCTTCCTCTTGGCGCGGTGAAGCCCGAGGGATGGCTTCTCGACCAGCTTCAACGGATGGCGGGAGGTGCCACGGGGCATCTGGACGACTGGTATGAGACGGTCGGCCCCTCGAATGCCTGGAGGGGAGGTTCGGGTGACAGCTGGGAGCGAGGACCGTACTGGCTGGATGGTTTGGTACCGCTCGCTCACATTCTCGAAGATGAATGGTTGATAGAGAAGACGCAGCCATGGATCGAGTGGATTCTGGAAAGCCGGCGTCCGGACGGCTATTTCGGTCCGTCGGACGAATCGGGCAACACCCGCTCGACCTATCAGATGCAGCGCGCCGCCAAGGCCGACTGGTGGCCCAGAATGGTGGTGCTGAAAGTGCTCCAATCCCACTACGAAGCGACGGGAGACGAGCGGGTCCTCCCCTTTATGACGCAGTACTTCAGATACCAACTCGAACATCTTCCGGAATTGCCGCTGGAGCACTGGACGATGTGGGCGAAAAGCCGGGGCGGCGAAAACCTTTCGAGTGTCTTCTGGCTCTACAACCGGACGGGTGAACCGTTTCTGCTCGATCTGGCGGCACTCATCTCGGAGCAAACGCTGGACTGGACCGGTGCCTTCCTGAACGACTGGCCGGACCGGTCGCACGCACCCACACACGTGGTCAACGTCGCCATGGGCGTAAAGGAGCCCGCTCTCAAGTACGTATTGACCGGCGATCAACACTACCTGGATGCGGTGGTAACCGGTCTCGAGCGCCTGCGAGAGGATCACGGCCAGGTCCAGGGGATGTTTTCGGGAGACGAGACGCTTCACGGAACCGATCCCACCCACGGCACCGAACTTTGCGCAGTCGTCGAATTCATGCTGAGTCTGGAAACGCTTGCCTGGATTTCCGGCAACGGGCGCTTTGCCGATCATCTGGAACGGGTTGCCTACAACGCGCTGCCCACACACATTGCCGACGATTTCCGGACGCGCCAGTATTTTCAGCAGCCCAACCAGATACGCCTGTCGGTTGCCAAACGGAATTTCGTCACCGATCACTCAGGTACGGATCTCTGCTTCGGTCTGCTCTCGGGTTACCCGTGCTGTACCACCAATATGCACCAGGGTTGGCCGAAATACGTGAAGCACATGTGGTTGGCGGCGCGGGACGGGGGGCTGGCGGCCGTTGCCTACGGTCCGAATACCGTCACGGCCAGGGTTGCCGGCGGGCAGGAGGTAACGATCACCCAGCACACGACGTATCCGTTCTCCGACACCATCCGGTTCGAGATTGAAACCGGCGAGACCGTGTCATTCCCGCTTCACCTGCGCCTCCCGGAATGGGTGGATGAGGCCACGGTGTCGGTAAACGACGAGGCACCGCGGACATTCGGGGGAGATCGGATGCTGACGCTTTCCAACGAGTGGCGTGACCAAGACCATGTCACCCTGGTGCTGACTCCCAGGGTTGCTACCAGGCGGTGGCATGAAAACGCTCTGAGTGTCGAGCGCGGTCCGCTTGTTTTTGCACTTCCCGTAGATGCGGAAAAGCGCAAGACGGAAACGCCCGATCCCGAGCGCTACGGCGCATGGTTTTGGGAATACCACCCCACGAGCCCGTGGAATTACGCGCTCGCCGTCGACCGAGAGAACCCGTCTGATTCCTTCCAACTGGAGAGGCGGGAGCCGGACGGTTATCCATGGAGCGAAAGTAGTGTGCCCGTTTCGCTTCATGCTACGGGCCGCAAAATCCCGTGGTGGACGGAATACAACCACTCAGCCGGCCCGCTGCCTCACAGTCCGGTGGCTACCCCCGAACCGGACGAAAAATTGGTGCTGATACCGTACGGCGCGACGACTTTGCGCATCGCCACCTTTCCCTATTTCCCCGAATAAGGCAACATGCGCAGGCCGGAACGAAAAGTGAATCGGATGGACGAACCGTTGGGGCGCTTGTTTGGGACGGGGTTGGTGGGGGCATTCGTTTTGCTGGGCAGCATTCTGTGCGCGACCGCCTTCTCCGTTCCGATCCGGCAGGAGGTACCGTGCCGTCCGTTGCTTTATCCCTGTGCGCCCGCCGGTCAGGTCATCGTGGTGGCCCTGGACGGCAGTGGCGACTACCGTAATTTGCAGGCGGCTGTCGATGCGGTGGGAGACGGGGGGACGACCATTCGGGTCAAACCCGGAGTCTACAGGTTGTCGTCGCTGACACTTCGTGGATCGGGTAGTGCGGACGCCCCGCATGCGCTTGTCGCCTACGATCCGGTGAATCCACCGGTTCTCGACTTCGGTGTGCATCCGGAGGAGGACGATTCCGGGCGAAACGCCGGCGTTAATATGAGGGGCACCTGGTGGCTGCTGGACCATCTCGTCGTTCGAAATGCACGTAACGGAGTGTTCGTAATAGGAGGCCACGCTACTGTGCGCCATATGCGCATTGAGGACGTGCATGGAGAGGGCATCCTGGTCGCTGAAATCTGTCCCGGCTTTGTCCGTATCGCGGAAAACACCATCGTGAATGTCGGACGTGCCCCGGAACCGGACCATCCCCAGGGGAGACATGGCGTGTATGTCAGCAATGACGGAGAGCACCCGACCCGTCACATCGAGATCCTGAACAACAATTTCTTTCATCTCAGCGGTGCCGTGATCCATCTCAACGGTTCGAAGGCCAATGCGCAACATCCCGGTGTCTGGCCGCAACAGGAAAACGACCGGGTCGCATGGGGCATCAGCGATGTCCTGATCCAGAACAATGCAGCAATCGGCAGCCGGGAAGGGATCAACCTGTACCGGTATGTTTTCAGGACGGTCATCCGGCGAAATACGATCGTCTTTCGTGATGAAGATCTTTTTGCGGGGAGAAGCGGCCAGATGCTCCAGATCAGAAATGCCGCACACAATACGATCGCGAAAAACGTATTCGCGGGAGTGTCGCGTCGTCGACACGTACTCGTAGGCTATCGTGAAACGGAAGATGATCCGTCAAACGGCCGGAATACCTTCCGTGGGAACGTCTGGTGTATGAAGTGGGGAGCGCGTATGTCCTGGGATCTCTCCGGCGGAGGCGTGAAAGCGGACCGTTCCGGCAGGAACTACGAAGATCTGACGGGCGATCACAGCGGAGAGATGCAGCGGTTTCGATGGTCGGGAATTTGCACGGAGATTGCGCAACGTTCGACTGCGAACGGCACCCCCGTCACTGCCACGATGCGGTCGCTGCGGGAACTGCCGACCGCTGCTTCTCGTGCAGGCGCGCACCCGTAACAAAGCCTTGGCAACCGTCGATGGGCCTCAGGCCCGGCCGGATCCACCGCCGTCGGATATTATTCGGCCGTGACCTCGACGTACTCGAAAGGTTCGTCCTCGTCGATGATGCCGGTCGACGTCAGCAAGCCGATACGGTGCGTAACGGCGACGATATCCTTCATCTCGAGCAGCACACGCAGCATGAGGTGGGTTGCTTTCTTGCTGAACGTACGGTCTTTCAAGCCTCTCACCTGCACCGCGTGAAGCCGCCAGGCTTCCTCTATGAGGGCATTTCGTTCGCTCATCATCTCGGCCGCCTGCCCATTGGTTCTTCCGGGTTGGAGACGTGCATTTTGCTCGATGAACGACTGGATGCGTTTCATGTACGCCTCCAGCGCTTCGGCCTGGTCGTCGGCGAGTGGCTTGAGGTGATTGGACACGTGTTGGACGCACAATGTGTTCAGCAGCTTTGCCGACTGCAGGAGGTCGCTTGCATAGTCAAAGAGCTGCACATGGGTACGGCTGATTTCGTCTTCCGACTCGACGGCTTTGCGGATCATGGACGGAATGCTGCGGCCGAACTGATCGACATCTTCGTCAATCTTGTCGAGTCCTTTTTCGGCTTTGCGCAGCGTTTTGCGCTTCTCATTAAGTAATCCCTCGATAGAAACCGACGCCCACTCGGCGACACCCTGAAGGATGGCGGTGGCGCGTTCGCCGATGGAAGCAAGTGCCTCGTGGCGGGCAAACATACCCTCGTCCGACGCAATTTGCCGCTCGATCTCGCTCTTTTTGGTCCGGGTCTTGAACGTATAAATCCCGCGTGCCACGGACAGGCCGACGACGCCGAGAAGAATGACCAGTCCCGTCCAGGGAAGCTTGAAGAGAATGAATGCAAACGTACCCGACACGACGGCGGCAACAATCGCCGTCAGGAACCAGCCGCCGATTACGTTGAAGACGCCTGCAATTCGGTAAACGGCACTGTCTCGGCCCCACGCCTGGTCGGCAAACGACGTACCCATCGCCACCATGAAAGAGACGTACGTGGTCGAGAGCGGAAGCCGAAATGAGGTAGCGATTGCGATGAGCACGCTCGCCATAGCGAGGTTGACGGTG
>CAZIIP010000313.1:0-4549 GCA_964539455.1 uncultured Rhodothermales bacterium | reverse complement strand
CGCTATGTTGTCCGACGGATCGATTGAAAACGTCGTAGCCGGTGCCGTTTCGATGGCCTGGGCCAGGATGAGGGAACGCGTTGACATTGCGCTGATCAGCGAGGGAATCGGACGGGAGGATACGCTTGCGCTGGGATTTGCCTATCACAAGACGGTGGAAGAGGCACTGCAGGCGGCACTCGACAAACATGGGCAAGACGCCTCCGTCATCGTGCTGACGCATGCGCCTGATATGTTGCCGCTTCTTAAATCCTGATCCGTGAATGCATCCGAATGGGAGCATATCCACAACAATGCCCGCCATACATCCCGTTTTCATTCTCCTGGTCGGACTGGTGACGGTCATCGGGATGATCGTTTTTCTGCGCATTAACGCTTTTCTGGCGTTGATCTGTGCCGCCCTCATCGTGAGCTTTCTCGGACCGGGACCATGGGTGGAAAAGGTCGCGCGGGTTGCCGTGGCATTTGGTGAAACGACCGGCAACATCGGAATTGTGATCGCCGTTGCCGCCGTCATAGGGACATGTATGCTGGAGAGTGGAGCGGCGGACAGGGTTGTTCGATGGTTTCTGACCCTTCTAGGTGAAAAACGAGCCGATACGGCACTGCTGTCGAGTGGATTCCTGCTTGCCGTTCCAGTGTTTTTCGATACCGTATTCTACCTGCTCGTGCCGCTCGCGAGGTCCATGTTCAAGCGGACGGGACGCGACTATCTGAAGTACCTGATGGTGATCGGAGTGGGTGCGCTTATCACGCATACCATGGTTCCGCCGACCCCGGGCCCACTTGTGATGGCCGATAATCTGGGCGTCGATTTAGGGGTGATGATATTCACCGGGGTAATCGTGGCCCTTCCGGCGACGATGGCCGGTCTCTGGTATACCGGCTGGCTGAACAAACGGCTCGACATACCCATGCGTCCAATAGCCGGTCAGGAGGAGCCGGTACCCGTTCCGGACCATCGGTTGCCCGGCCTGGCGCTCTCGCTGGCGCCGATCCTCTTGCCGGTCTTGCTGATCGGTGCCAATACGGCCGTTCGAACCGCTGCACCGGCGTCAACTGCCGCCGTCTGGACCGCCGTCTTGGGTAACCCGAATCTTGCCATGCTGATGGCGGGAGCCATTGCACTGTTGGTGTATGTCAGGTGGGCACGGCCTACCGGCGAGGTGTTCAAGTCGACGGTGGAGCGATCGCTTGCGAGCGGAGGATTAATCATACTGATTACCTCGGCCGGAGGTGCGTTTGGTGCCATGCTCCAAACGGCGGAAATCGGGACCGCCATCGAGGGCCTATTTGCCGGCGCGTCTGCGGGTGGGATGGTGATGCTGATACTCGGATTTCTGATGGCAGCGCTGATGAAATTTGCCCAGGGCTCCGGTACGGTCGCCATGATTACGGCATCGGCCATGATGGCGTCGATGGTCACACCCGAGACGCTTGGATTGCACATGGTATATATGGCGACGGCCGTAGGAAGCGGGTCGATGGTGGGCGCCTGGATGAACGACAGTGGCTTCTGGATTTATGCGAAGATGGGGGGTCTGACGGAGATTGAAGCGCTCAAGTCCTGGACGGTCGTCGGTGCGGTCCTAGGCATCGCCGGGTTTATCACGACGCTGGTATTGGCGATGGTGTTGCCGCACGGATTATAAGCTTGATGTTCAATAGCCTGTCCCGGCAAAGGGCGGGATTCCACGGATTCGTTCAGCGTTCATCGTTCATCGCCGGAGAGTGCTTCCAAGATCCGAAATCAGAATCGGGAATCCACTGTGTTCTCTGCGTCCCTGCGAGAGGAATCACTCAGCGATTCAATTCATGACTCATAGAGTGATTCCGGAATCCGGAATCGCCAATCATGTTGTCTTCGCGTTTTCTGCGTCCCTGCGAGAGGAATCGTTGAACGTTCAGCCGCAAAAATCTGCCGTCCTATCGCTCGATGCCCTTTGCGCATCGGAATCCCACGTGGTCGCCCGCGCCTTAAGGCGCATGGCTGTCACGATATTTGACGCGCAGGTTCACTGGAGCGCCGCTTCAGCTTCCGCCAGGTATGACACGACGGGTGGTGACGCGCAGGTAGTTGCGGTCGACCGGGGGCGCCGCCGCCGCCGCACTGTCGGGTCGATACGGTCTCCATTCGTCGGCAACGTACTCCCAGACATTTCCGGCCATATCGGGGGTTTGTTGCGAACGCCTTTGCGACGGCTTCGTGTTCGGTCGGCAGCCGAGACTGCCGAAGGCAAGCAAAAACGTCAAAAAAAGAGGTGGAAGCGTATCGGAACGAGACATGTAGTCGGAAACGGGAAGTGTGTTTTCGATCTTTACGAGGCCGGAAGCAAAAACGTTAACGATCGGTGGATCTCTCCAACCTACCGCACCTCCACGACCAGGCGCCCCGTCGCCGTTAGATCCCACTGATTCGTGTGCTCGACGGAGACGGTGTACGTGCCCGGCTGCTCAAAACGGTGTTCGGTTACGGCATAGCCATCCTCCGCATGTTGCTCCCTGTTTCCGTCGGATCGGACCGTGACGGGCGTGCTGCCGTCGTCGAAGTCCCACGTCTCACCCCATGCCTCGGTACGAAAGCTCCGCACTTTGAAGACAACGGGCATGCCGGGTGAAATCCCCGTCGTGGGTTCGTAAGCCGGATGAATGGTGGGCGGGAGTTGGTCCGGATGTTTCTTGTCCATCACCTGCACACTCAACACATCGTAGGCTTCATGGCCGGCTGCGTCGGTGATCTTCAGGATTTCGGCAAATACGCCCGGCTCCGGATAGGCCTGGTCCAAACGTGGTCCATCGGCACGTGTACCGTCAGATAACTGCCACTCATAAGTTTCGATGCTGCCCGACGCGCTCCAGGAGCGAGATCCGTCGAGCGTGACGGTGGCACCCGACCAAACGGCTTGATGGGGCTTGGCAACGGCCAACAAATCCGGCTGATTTTCGCGAACGTATGCCTCCCAGATGAAGGCATACCCTTCGACGGTTCCATATTCGCCGGAAGGCTGCAGACCGACAATCTCGAAATGGAGGTGAGACCATCCACCACTCCCTCCTTCCTTGCCCAGCAATCCGATCGTTTGTCCGGCGGATACGCGCACGCCGGGCGCGATTCCGTCCGAAAAAGAATGCAGATGGCTGTATCTATAATACCAGCCCCTTGCATCCCGCAGATAGATCACGTCGTACCGCGGATTAACCGCGTCCGGTACGTCCTTTACGAACACGGAATCACCGGCACTGATCACTAGTGCGTCGACGGCGGCTACCACTTCGGTGAGACCTTCTGCGCCACCGAAATCAAGACCGCTGTGATAGTATATCCGTTCCGCATTCGGTATTTCGCCACCATCGACATGCACGGGCTCGTTCGCCATTTGCGTGTATGAGGCAAACCACTTCTGGCGGATGGGGTAGCGAAATGATTGGTCGGGGGCCCATGAGGAGCCACGTGGCCAAATCCGGATACGCGCGTCCTTTTCGAGTGCCCAGGGATTGGAGCGGCTGTTACGGAGGTAGGTATGGGTAATCGGGCAGTCGACCTGGACCCCACCGATCTCGGCCGGAAGCCTGTAGTTTGCGGACACCAGATCGGCGCGTTCACCGTTTACCTCAATGGTCACCGTCGAGGAACGTACCACGCCGGCCAGGTCGTCGATTTCGTCGTCAATCGCTACAAGTTGAACGGTAGCCTCGGTGCCGTCCCGTAGCCGGAGCATCTGCGTTTCGCCCATCGACAGGTCGACTACGCTGAATGGAATACCCGCTGAATCGGAAGGAGCACTGCCACAGCCCGCAAAAACGAGCGGTGCCATGAGAACAAACAGATGTAACGATCGCATCATCATATAGGGCAGAGTGAAGCAGGTGATCACGGAACGGGGATTACGGCATAGCAATGCCACTGAATGGATGAAGTAACGCCCCGCGTGGCTTGATTGCAATTCTGGGATCGCTTATCGCAGGTTCCAAAAGAAGTGAGGGCCGGGCAGGTCGTGGGCACGCAAGACACATAATAGGTGGTGCTCCAAAAGAAGCAAAGGCCGGGTGTGGCATGTCTCCTTGCATGCGAGGCACGCTATGCATAGTGCCCTATAAAAGAAGTGAGGGGATCCGGCTTTCGCCGAATCCCCTGTCCCACCGAAGAGAAGTGTATGTAGTAGAAGTGCTACAAGGAAGCAACCGCCGGTATAATAATCCGGTTACGTTACCGGAAGATTACGCGGTGTTATGCCCGGGTAAAGGATTGGACGCATCTGACAAAGCGACCACGGTGCGGGCCGGCGAACGCACGATGTTTACCCACAAGTCCGTATGGAGCATCCGCCGACACAGGCATGAATGAATAAATCGCATCCTCCGGCGAACAATTTGGCAAATGATCAATTTCAAAGTGCTCATCTGTGTACGCATTTCACACCAAACCAATCAAAACCCATGCTTAAGCGCTACTTCCTATTCATATGCGCACTTTTCTCGTCGCCCGCCCTGTTTGCCCAACCTGTGCTCGACGCGGACAATTTTCTCCAGCCGTTCGTCGCGCAATCGG
>CAZIIP010000312.1:0-4570 GCA_964539455.1 uncultured Rhodothermales bacterium | reverse complement strand
GGAGAAAAGGAAGAGGCGCTACGGTATTTTCGACGGTTCGATAAAGCATCCAATTTCGTCGGCGCCTCGGCCTATGCGGGCGAAGCCGCAATTGAGGAAGATCTGGGCAACCACGAACGGGCGGCACGGCTCTATGAGAGAGCAGCGGATGTGTTTGTCAATGACGTAACATCGCCGGTTCACCTGCTCAACGCTGCACGGAACTACGAAATGTCGGGCAATTATCGCGAAGCGAGAGCGGTCTATACCCGCGTGCTTGAGGAGTATCCCGAAGCGGGCGCTTCCAGAAAGGTTGAGATTTTGCTCGCGCGGGTTGAATCCAAGGTAAACTAGGCGGCACTGTGCCGGCCTGAGTAACCAGCATTTGATCTGCACCCCATGGCGCGCCCATCAATTCTCATCGTCGACGACGAAGTCAGTATCCGAAATACACTCAGAGAAATTCTCGAGTATGAGGGGTACGAGATTCATGAGGCGGTAGACGGTCAGGCAGCGCTGGATTTCGTCAGGGATCGGAATCCGGATCTAATGCTGCTCGATGTCAAAATGCCAAAGGTCGACGGCATGGAGGTCCTGCGATCGGTGTCGGAATCGCATCCGGATGTGCCCGTGGTGATGATCTCTGGACATGGTACGGTCGAGACTGCAGTAAATGCCACGCGGATCGGAGCGTATGATTTTATTGAAAAACCGCCGGATCTGAACCGTCTGTTGCTCACGATCCGCAATGCGATGGATCGAAGCACGCTGGAGGTGGAAAACCGGCGCATGAAGCAGACGCTCAGCGATCAGCATGAGTTGAGCCCGATGTTGGGTGAGAGCGACGCGATGCACCACATCAAAGAGACCATCGCGCGTGTCGCTCCGACGGAAGCAAGGGTGCTCATTACGGGTGAACCCGGCACGGGCAAGGAACTCGTCGCCCGATGGCTCCATCACCAGTCCAACCGTTCGAATGGACCGCTTACGGAAGTCAACTGTGCAGCCATCCCGAGTGAATTGATCGAATCGGAACTGTTCGGTCACGAGAAAGGCAGCTTTACCGGCGCAACCAAACAGCGAATCGGCAAATTCGAACTGGCCGACGGCGGCATGCTGTTTCTCGATGAAATCGGCGACATGAGTCTGTCCGCTCAGGCAAAGGTCCTTCGGGCACTTCAGGAGAACAAAATCACCCGTGTTGGAGGCGACAGGAGCATTCCGGTAGATGTTCGCATCATTGCGGCGACTAACAAGAATCTGCTGGAGAAAATGGAAGATGGCACTTTTCGCGACGACCTCTACCACCGCTTGAGCGTCATTTTGATCAACGTACCACCGCTCAGAGAGAGGCGTAGCGACATTCCCTTGCTGGCCGAACACTTTCTCTCGCGGTTGGCCAGACGGAACGGAATGGATCCCAAGGCCTTCGACAACGAAGCACTGGAACGGTTGAAATCGTTTGAGTGGCGAGGAAACGTACGCGAACTGAACAACGTTGTCGAACGACTGTTGATTCTGAGCGATGGTGATGAGATCGTCGCCGCCGATGTCGACAGATTGGTCCGCTCAACTGAAGAACGCGACGACGCCTTTGTGGAAATGATGCACACCAGCGATTCATTTGGGGAATTCAAGGAAAAGGCGGAGAAACGGTATATCGAGATGAAACTGGCAGAATTTGACTGGAACGTGAGTAAAACGGCCGAAGCAATCGGTATCCAACGATCTCACCTCTATAATAAAATCAATAAATACGAACTCGAGCGTGAGGGTGGAGCGTAGCGTACGGCTCCAGTCCCACTGAATCGTAAGCAACAGAATAATAAAATCTAGCGCACATGTCGGATCGGCTTCTTGAGGTTGAAAATCTGGCGAAGCACTACGAAACCGGTGCCGGTACGTTGGAGGTGCTCCGAGAAGTCAACTTCAGCGTCGACCAGGGGGAAGTGGTGGCGGTCGTGGGAGAAAGCGGAACAGGCAAGAGCACGCTTCTCCATTTGCTCGGAGCACTGGACAGGCCCACAGCCGGTACGATTTTTATCAGCGGCAATGATCTCTTCAAATGGGACGACGAGAAGCTTGCTGCCTTCAGAAACGGCTCTATCGGCTTTGTTTTCCAGTTTCACCACCTACTGCCGGAATTTACGGCCCTGGAAAATGTGGCAATGCCCGCCCTCATACAAAACAAGGCACTCGTTGATGTGCGTGGCCGGGCATTGGAACTGTTATCGTTTATGAATCTGGATGCACGGGCAGACCACAGGCCATCCCAGTTATCGGGCGGAGAGCGCCAAAGAGTGGCGGTTGCACGCGCGCTCATGAATGCACCTGAGCTCGTGTTGGCAGACGAGCCGTCCGGAAATCTGGATACGCGAACTGCCGACACGCTGCACGATGAACTCATTCGGTTGAACGCAACACTTGGTATCACTTTTGTAATCGCGACCCACAATCGCGGTCTCGCTGCTCGCGCCCATCGCATTCTCCGTCTGGATGCCGGCCGGTGCAAGGAAGAGGTACCGGCGCCAGCGAACGGATCGTAGACACCCCGTTCGGCGTATGAACCTGCGGAATTGGACTTTAGGCGCACAATTACCAGGAGAAGCGTATGGATAGCGCATTGGAACTGCCTACGGTAGATCCGGAAATCGGATACATCGCGGAAGATGTCGATCCTACGCTCGATCTCTTCGAAGAGATCGAACGGATGAAGCACGAGAAGAACGCGGTGTTGCTCGCGCACTACTACCAGGAGCCCGACATCCAGGACATCGCCGATTTCATCGGTGATTCACTGGGTCTATCCAGACAGGCTGCCGACACGAATGCAGAGATCATTCTCTTTGCCGGCGTTCATTTCATGGCGGAAACGGCGAAGATTCTTAGTCCGGAGAAAAAAGTCATTTTACCAGATCTGAATGCCGGTTGCTCCCTTGCCGATTCATGTCCGCCAGACCGTTTTGAAGCTTTCAAGAAAGCACATCCCGATCATGTCGTCGTGTCGTATGTAAATTGCAGCGCGGCGATCAAGGCGCTCAGTGACATTATTTGCACCTCCTCGAACGCACGACACATCATTGATCAAATCCCGGAGGATCAGCCGGCTATTTTTGCACCCGACAGGAATCTGGGTGCCTATCTGAACAAGGTTACCGGTCGCAACATGCTCCTGTGGGACGGCACGTGCATCGTGCACGAGATTTTCAGTGAACAAAAACTTCTCCAGCTAAAAGTGCAGCATCCGGGTATTCCTATTCTCGCGCATCCGGAATGCGAGGAAGTTGTTCTGCGACATGCCGATTATATCGGATCCACATCGGGTATCCGCAGGTACGCCACCGAAAGTGAATTGGACACATTCATTGTCGCAACCGAAAGCGGTATCCTCCACCAGATGCGGAAAGACAATCCGGAAAAGCACTTTATTGCTGCACCGCCGGATAACGGTTGTGCGTGCAACGAATGT
Organism: uncultured Rhodothermales bacterium; assembly: GCA_964539455.1. Taxonomy (GTDB): domain Bacteria; phylum Bacteroidota; class Rhodothermia; order Rhodothermales; family CAYLXM01; genus CAZIIP01. The sequence goes on along the minus strand of CAZIIP010000312.1, from coordinate 1,122 downwards.
CCTCACATGCGGCTCAACACGATAGAGAAAGTGTTTCTGGCTCTCAAGCACGAACAGCCTGAGATTCTGATGGACGAAACGGTTCGTTTGGAGGCTCTCGCACCGATCGAAAGAATGCTGGAAATGAGTATGGCCATTAAGTAGGTCGTCGATCGGCAATCCTGCGGTTTTGCGAAACGGAGCGCACCAACGCGTCGCAATGGATCCAGGGTGGAACAAACGGTTTTCAGGAATCGTGCAAAATCGTCAATGGGAGCTATGTGAAAGGCTCATGACCTTAACCGGATAATGCCCGCGACGCCACTGCTACCGTAACAATCTACGTTCACCGCTTTCCAGGCATCAAACACTAGGTTCGAACGGTGTTGGCAGTAGTCAATCGACAGATTACGGACGTGTGCGCGGGGACAACCTTTTTGTTCATCCTGGTCCTGTCGTTGTCCGGCAGCAAATCCGCTGCACAGGCGGTACAATCTCCGGAAACGGAAATACGATCTCAAGGGCTGCCTGCCGTTCAGATCATTGCAGACGGGCCCGGGGGCACAACCTTCAGGGTTTCGCAACGATGGGTGCATTCCCTGGAAGCAATACCGTCTCGGTTCAACGGTGCGGCCCGCCTGTCGGAATTGCTCTCTGAAATCGGTACGCCGTTCGACCGCGCATTTCACACGCACCGTCTCGACAATGCCGTACCACCGAGACTTGCAATCAGTGGGGAGGTTTTCGAGGAACGCTCTTTTGAGGGTATGCCTGAAGCTTGGCTGGACAGTCTGTCGGCCCTTCTTCCGGAAACCCCCGTGGCTCTTACGGGAGTTGGAATCTCAAGGAAACAGCCGGCTGCAGGAATTGAAATTCGAATGATCACATTCGATCGTTCGACCGCGGTGCTGCGTCGTTATTCGCGCCTTTCCGTTTCATCACGTGGTACTGCGAGTGCCACCCGACGCCGATTAATGCGGACACGAAATCCCAGTTCGGAGGTCACCAACAGTGTTCTCGCAAGCGGGGAGTGGTATAAACTACCGGTTACGGGAGGCGGGATTCAAAAAATCGACAGCGACTACCTGACCGCGCTGGGTCTGGTGGCTTCCGAAGTCGATCCCGACCACATCCGGGTCTATC
>CAZIIP010000311.1:0-4592 GCA_964539455.1 uncultured Rhodothermales bacterium | reverse complement strand
GGCCGGAATACAGGGTATCCGGATTGCATGACGGTTCGGTCAGAGGGCCGGAATATAGGGTATCCGGATTGCATTTAACCGGAAACCAACGCGCATCTGCCCGTTTTTCACCGGCACAAAGAGCGCTTGCCGGCAGGGTGGGATGATGCGGTTCAGGAATCACTTGGGCGATAGCCGTTACGCTTCTCCTCCGCCCACGCGCTAAACGAATCCAGTTGGTCGAAGAACCTGATATCCGGAATGTTGAATTGTCCGCTTGTGACCGATTCGGGCAGGTCATTCTCCACGGCGGATCCTCCGAATGAAAGTGAATACGGATGATCGGAGGAATAGACCTGATCCAGCAACCTTGCAACCGTCGAAGCCTCCGATGCGGAAACGGGTGGTATGAGAGAGACACAGATAAGCCGCGCGTCGTATTTCTTTTGCTGAATAGCAAATTCCTCCGTAGGCACGTCGGCGCCAAGATAGATCACCCGCCAGCCGCCATCTGAAAGCAGACACCGAACCATCAGGGCACCAAGTTCGTGCGATACACCACGTCCACAGCCCACGACCGCCGTCGGCTGAACCGGAGTACGCTCACCCGAACCCTTCTCGGGACAATCACGGATCAGTATATCGCGTACCAGATGCGTGATCCGGTGTTCATCTCCAATTGACATCTTGCCCGTAACGTATTGCTTTCCCACGTATCTCAATATTGGAACGAGAACGGAATCAAATACATCTGCGCTGCCGAAGCCGCGTTCGCGCAGATAGGCAAAAAGCGAATGGACCTCGGATTCACGACCGGCTTGAAGCCACGCAAGCGTCGTCCGCTCGAGTTCTTTGAAATCACCGGCCCGCCGAGCCACCTCGGACGCGGACCACACCCTTTCGGCTTCGTCGTCGAAAGCAAGCAAACTCAGTTGCATTTGGCGGGATCGTGCAAATGCAAACAATTCCGCCATCGGAATACGTCGATGACCACCGGGAGTCAGCCTGCAGAAGAGCGCAGACTGGTTGCACCAGCGCTTGACCGACGATTCGTGCACGCCGAGCAGTTCGGATGCCGTACGGGTTGAAACGCTACACTCGCCTTCGCTCTTATCAGCCATAATGAACGTATCATAATAATATATGCTGACATGCTTGCACAAGATACCGATTATTTATTAATATATGAACGTATTATATGATTAAGTGATTCAAAAGTAAACTTCGGATAAACTATGCCTACAAATATGAACGCCTCCGAGAAAGCGGCGGCAAAAAAGAGCGATACGAAGGTGCGCGGATCTGACGGTCGTGTTACCATCCGAGTACGTCGTGTCGTGCGTCGCCGGCCGGAGGGCAAACAGGAGAAGCATACGCAAAGGCCCTTCGCGATCAGGAAGTCGGCTGAAAGCCTGAAGGCCAAGTCGCGGCAGCAACTGTTGAAGGCCATGAGTGACGAGGACCTGATGGAGCAGTTTCAGCTGGGCGTTGTCGAAGCCTTCGATATTCTCGTTTCACGATACAAAGATTCCCTGTCCAATTACCTGTACCGGTTTTTGGGTGACGCAAAAGAGGTCGAGGACATGCTTCAGGAAACCTTCCTGCGTGTCTACCGAAACCGGCATTCGTATCGTCGGATTGCCCGCTTTTCGACTTGGTTGTACACGATTGCCGGCAATCTTGCCCGCTCGGAGTACCGCAAACGCAAGCGGCGGCGCATCTATTCCATCCAGGCTAAAAATCGCAACGAAGAAGAATATGAAGTAGAGATTCCGGATGAGTCGTTTTCACCGATGCGACATTTGAATCGGGTAAGCCAGAACGAGCAGATTCAGGACGCGCTGAAGCAAATATCACCGGAGTTTCGGGAGGTCGTGGTCTTGCGTGACATCCAGCAATTGACATACGAGGAAATTGCGGATATCACCGGGTTGCCGATGGGGACCGTCAAGAGCCGTATCAACCGGGGGCGCACACGCCTGCAAAAGCTTCTCGCCGAGGTATATCCGTTCGAATTATCCGATTCGGATGGATAAGCTGTCGCACCGCGGCCGTTAACATGGTTTGAACAGGCCTTGCCTTGGACGATGGGTTGGTTGTAAAGAGCGTCTGAGAGGAGGCGAGGAGGTTGCGTCACATCGCGCTTAGCCTTTCATTGTGTCCATCCAATAAAACGGCCACTCCCTGTCGTCCGCACGTCCGTGATTGACGGCAAGGTCAGACGTGAACACCATGAACCGACGTGATTTCCTGGGCACGACCGCTGCGGCGGCGGGTGCCACTTTTGTGCGTACCGATCAGCCCCATCCCGAACCGGCGGCCGATCCCGTTTTTGACATATCGCTCGCCCAATGGTCGCTGGTAGCCCAGTTTTTCTCCGGGAATCTGGATAACTTGGACTTCGTTAAGGTCGCCGCCGAGCACGGCATTAAGGCGGTCGAGTACGTCAACCAGTTCTTCAAGGATAAGGGGAGAGATAAGGAGTATCTGACGGAGATGAAGGACCGGGCAGAATCGGAAGGGGTGACCAATGTCCTCATAATGTGTGATCTCGAGGGTCGACTGGGGGCACCCGACAAGGCAGAACGCATGCAAACGGTCGAGAATCACTTCAAATGGGTGCAGGCCGCCCGGTTTCTGGGCTGTCATTCCATACGCGTAAACGGATACAGCGAAGGGAGTTTCGAGGAACAGAAAAAGCTGGTAGCCGACGGGCTCAACAAGCTCTGCGAATTTGCCGATGTTTACGGTATCAACGTCGTCATTGAAAACCACGGGGGCTATTCGAGTCATGGCGGCTGGCTGGCCGGCGTCATCCGGATGGCCGATCATCCGCGTGCCGGTACACTGCCCGATTTCGGAAATTTCCGCATTGGCGAGGGCGTTTCTTACGACACGTACCAGGGGGTCGCCGTGCTAATGCCGTTTGCCACCGGCGTAAGCGTAAAACCGACCGCCTGGGACGGGGCGGGCAATTCTTCACCGCTGGATTACGAGCGGGTCATGCGCATCGTGCTGGATGCGGGATATCGTGGCTATTGCGGCATAGAACACGGTACGCGTGATGCAGAGTGGCAAGGCATTGAGATGGTGCACAAAGCCCTGGTGTCGGCACGGGAGAAGCTGACACCGGAGTACGCCTGAAGACGGGCCGCCACGCGTATTGACCGGATTGACGGACCCAGGGCTGTGCGCCGTCGTCTGTTTTCCCGGAACCGCCTCACCTACACCCCGGAATGACATGAATCGTCGCACGTTTCTAAAAACCGGATCTGCAGCAGGTCTGGGCTTTTCAGCGATATCCGTTGTGGGAGCCTCAAAGGTGCCCCCGACCTATACCACGGCTCTTATCGGATCCGGTTGGTGGGGGATGAACATCCTGCGATACGCCATAGCGTCGGGTCAATCCGACGTGGTAGCCCTGTGTGACGTCGATCGCCGGTATCTCGAGCCGGCGGCGGATGAAGTGGAGGGACTTACCGGATCGAGGCCGAAGACGTACGGAGACTATCGGGAACTGCTGTCCACGGAAAAGCCGGACATTGCGATCGTTGCAACACCCGATCACTGGCACCCGCTCATCATGATTGCCGCTGTCGAATCGGGTGCGCATGTCTACGTCGAAAAGCCGATCGGTCATACAATCAACGAGGGCAGGGCGATGGTTTCGGCTGCAAGGAAATACGGCAGGGTGGTACAGGTGGGCACGCACCGCCGGGTGTCTCCCCATAACGTATCGGGGATGGAATTTTTGAGATCAGGGAAAGCGGGAAAAATCGGGATGGTGCGCGCTTTTGTGCATTCATCCGGCGGTCCCGGAAGCCCGACACCCGATGAACCGGTTCCGGAAGGGCTGGATTGGGACATGTGGTGCGGTCCCGGTCCGCTTCGACAGTTTAATCCGCGCATTCACCCAAGAGGATTCAGGGAATTTTTGGACTATGCGAACGGGCGTTTGGGTGACTGGGGCATCCACTGGATGGATCAGATTCTCTGGTGGACGGAAGAAAAGTATCCGAAACGGGTCTCTTCCACGGGCGGCCGGTTTGTCAAACAGGACAATACGGACGCGCCCGATACACAAATCGCCACCTTCGCGTTCGAATCATTTACGGCTTCGTGGGAGCACCGGCACTACGCCGGCAATCGCTCCGAGCATTCTCGCATAGGTTGCTATTTCTATGGTACGGAAGGGGTGTTTCACATGGGGTGGCTGGACGGCTGGACCTTTTTCCCACGTGATACATCAAAACCGGCCATTCATGTGGAACCGACTTTGCACGGGGTCGACAACGAAAATATTCGTGAACTCTGGGCAGACTTCTTGCGGACGATCGAATCAGGAGCGAAACCGGGTTGTGATATCGAAATCGGTCACCGCTCGACAAATATGAGCCTGCTGGGCATGCTGTCTTTCGAGCTGGGACGGAGCCTTGAATGGGACGGTGAGAACGAACGCGTCGTGGGCGACGAAGAGGCCAATCAATTGCTCAGTCGCGATTACCGGGCACCCTGGGTATATCCGAGGTCGACGAGCTGACGTGAAACCCCGGCCCTCGTCCCTCGTACGCGCATTGCTCAGACGAGGCACTGCTCTTGAATGGGTCGGAATC
>CAZIIP010000310.1:0-4601 GCA_964539455.1 uncultured Rhodothermales bacterium | reverse complement strand
CCCCCGTCACCTCGACAACGTCGGCCAGTCTGAGCCCAAGCTCGACCACGGATCGTCTGACAGTGCTGTCGGGGTCCATGACGAACACCATGTGGTCGTTTCCATTCACAAACACGGCTTCGTTCGGGATGACGAGGGCATCAAGCCGTTCGCCCAAAACGGCGCTGACGGCCGCTGACATTCCCGGCCGCAGCAACCCGTATGGGTTGTCGACAATCGCCACCACCCGTGCGCTGCGGGTTTCCGGATCGAGTGCCGGCTCGACAAAGTCGATGGTCCCGACGAGATGGGAATCCGGCCAGGCCGTTGTCATCACTTCGATTTCGCTGCCTTCACGCAGCGTACTCACATAGCGCTCCGGAATACTGAATCGCAGCCGAACGGGATCGATCTGCGTGAGATCGGTGAGCACCTCGCCGCTCCTCATAAATGCGCCCCAGCTAACCTGTCGCGCCCCTATCAGACCCGAAAAGGGCGCCCGGATGCGTGTCTTCTCGAGGCGGACGCCCGCCAGCTTCACGTTCGCTTCCGCCACTTTCAGGGAGGCGGCCGCATCGTCGAGATCCTGCGGTGCGCCCGCTCCCAGATCGACGACGCGCTTGACCCGATCGTAGGCGGCCTGGCTCTGGTCACGCAGCGCCTCGGCCCGCTGGTACTCGGCAAGCAATTGGGCATCGTCTAATCGGGCCAATACCGCGCCCCGAGACACGCGTCCACCCTCCCGGAAGCTTATTTGCGTTACCTGGGCGGTGATCTCCGCTACAATATCCACCCGGTTTCCGGCTTCCACCGTGCCGATCGATTCAAAGCGATTGGTCAAGACCTTTCGCTGTGCCGTGATAACCTCGACCGGCGTCGGCGGCATCTGAAAGCCTCCGCCGGAGCCGTCTTGTCCGCCTCCGCAGGCGGTAAGCGCCAGTAATAATAGAAGTAGCAGGTGGCTGCGCATGTACGTACGTGTTGTATACGGCCTTTCAGTGTGGAGGCGTATATTTTGATGACACTGACGAGCGGGCTGGTCGTTGAGCGACATGTTTTTAAGATCTCAGGCTCCCCAAGAGCAGATTTTGAAGCTGTCCGGCATCAGGGCGCCCCCCTCGATTCGTTTCCACCGGTTAGCCGCTGCAGCGCGGCCAGCGATCGGGCCGCCCGTACCAGTTCCTGGGAATACCGCCTCTCAGTATTGGCCAGGTCGGAACCGAGCCGTACGAGTTCAAATGCGGTTGACCGGCCGTTACGATACTCGATGAGGCCGAGCCGCACCTGCGCCTGGGATGCTTCGACACCGGTCCGCGCAATCTCGAGCCGTTCCGCACTGCGGGAAACGGCCCGATGGTGCAGGCGGATCTCCTCCTCCAGCGAACGGATGAGGTCGTCCCTTTGGGCGAGGAGCCTGTCGTATTCCGCCTGCAAGCGATCAGACTCTCCCTTTTGAGCGCGATTTCCGATCGGGATGCGCACGTCGACGCCGACACTCCATCGTGGATAGAGCAATTGTCCGACCTGCGACCAGCTTTCAAAAAAGTCGCCGCCTTCAGCCGAGAGCAACGTGTCAGTCCCGAAAACGATTGTGCGTCCGGTTCCCGAAAGTCCGGTCGACCGCAATGCGGCGACGATATCCACCGTGGGCAACCGGTTGCGTCTTGCGGCGCTCTGCTGCAGCTCGAGCGCCTGCAGTTCGAGATCGAGCGCCATAATGGACGGATTTGCTTCTATCACATCTGCCAACAACTGTCCGACCGGCGGTGTCGCGGCGGGGGTTACCGGCCCGTGAGCCGGTTTGAAACGGGTGTTGCCATTGGTCGGACGTCGGCCCACAAGCGCAGCCAACTGGTCCGAGACGGCATCGAGTTGTTCTTCCCGATCGATCAGTGCCAAATCCTGCTGAGCCAGAAATACCCTGGCATTTTCGACCTGATTGGGACCTACAAGGCCCGCTTCCACCCGAAGGCGCGCCTCTTCGAGCAACGACAACGCGTTTTCTCGCACCACCTGCTGAACGGCGAGGTCCCGCTCTGCGGTAAAAAGACGCCAGTAAAGTGACTCTGCCAATTCGGCTACCGCATTCCGCGTATCGCGTCCGGTCGCCATGGCAGATTCGAATCGGGATTCGGCCGCCCTGACGCCTGCACGGACGGCACTGCCGGCTCCGGAGAGGAGCGGTTGTACGAGACTAACCTCACCGAATGCGTTGTACTGGGGGTTCAGCGCGGCAAACCGCGAGTTGCTTTCCAGGCTCGCCGCGTTCATCCTGGCCTCGAGCCGCGTACCCGTCGGCAGCAGCGCATTAATCCCTAATGAGCCAACGAGGTCGGTATTCGAAAGCACGTTTGCGCCCGAGAAAGCCGATGCGGACGGCTGTTCCGAATACAGGCGCGAGCTCGTGGCGAACAGATCCGGATCGAACGCCCCCTTTTCGCGGCGCAGTACCGATGCGGCCCCGGCAACCGACGCCTCCGCTTCGCTTAACGCAGGCGCCTGTTGGAGCGCAGCTGAAACAACCTGCTCGAGCGCGATCGGCTCCCCGTCGATCCCGTCGAGTGCGCGCACCAACAGACTGTCAGGCTCCGCATCTTGCGCCAGGAGACCTTGCGACGTCGGGATTACCAATACGAGCATCAGGCACAGCACTGCCGGCGATCGGGAAGCGTAGTACAACATTGGGAGAAGAAATGTAGTCTATATAATACAAACACTTATGCCGCGTATTAAAAGCAATCAATCAGGCGGCATCCCGTTTCACCGAAGGGCAGCAATCCGAGAATTTGCCGTGAAACCGGCTGGTGTTAGAATTGATCCGGTTGTGCAGGAGCGATTTCTGCTTTGCGGTGGCGCGTCGGCGTGTACCGGTCACCTTTCCATCCTGTTTTCGTGCCTCGCCTATGAAGCCGGCAATCGTATCACTACTCCCGGATCGATGATCCGGAAATCGACCTCCAGATTTGCCACATACGGAAGGGCGTCTTGCGGATCACAGTTGCCGTAGGATCCGGGCCCGATCAGCCGTGTTTGCAACTCGCTGGATCCGGAACACCCGTGTGCCCATCCTGCCGTCCCTATCACGGGAATCGAGGCGGCAAAACCTTTGAGAAAGGCTCTGCGTGATACGGGCATGTTGCTTCCTGTTATAAAGCTTCTTCCCTCAATATGGTCAAATATGCCGTGGGTATTCCTGATATCATAGCGGAGTACCGGTTTCGGGGCACCGGAATGTCCATACGACCACTTTCCGTTTTGGAGATGGACAGGATTCAGGGCACGTCAGCTACCCCACCTCCAGAAGCACAATCTCACTCTTTTCGACCCTCGGCACCCGCACTCTGATACCACCATCCACAGACGCGCGAATGGTCAGGTCGTCACCCGTCACCACACACCGTGCAGCGCCGATCGAAACTGGAAGGCGCAGATGGAGATCCACATCCGTGAGTGGAATGGGATCTTCGAAGAAAGCCGGATGCTCCGGCGACCCGCGGTTGGACGACCAGTTGATGAGATGCACCAGATATCGTTCACTTCGGCCGCTTGTGGCAGCCTGATGGGTGACGGTCACTTCCGTGCTCACGGGTGCGCTGGTGTCCACGAGTCTCACGGGCATCAGCCGTTCGAGCATGAAGCCGAATGCCTTGCGATAGATCCAGTATCCCGTGTTGTGATAGCTCGTCCCGATGGGGAATCCAATCAGACCCACATTCCGGTACCGAGCGAACACCGAGTATTCGGTCAGGTGATCAAACGGCGTCTGTCGGTGACTCGTATACCGCTCGGCACTGCGCTGAAAGGCCGGCTCTCCCAGCAGCGCGTAGCTGTCGATGCGCCGGTCGCACGTCCACTGCGACGCACCGTCGTAGAGCGCATACTCATAAGCCGGAACCAGGTCGGCAAGCGGCACGAGCGGCTTCATATAGGCAGGCCGATACGGTGAATCTCCTTCGTAATGCATGAAATAGCGCTCCAGCCATGCGCCCGTGTCATCGTTTCTCAGTCCCCCGTGATGACATACCAGAACGTTTCCGCCGGCCGAGATGTACTTGTGCAATCGCGACTCGGTGGCAGAATCGATCCGGCGTTCGTCGGGCAGAATCAACATCCCGTATCGCTCCCACGGCTGTACAGACTCTACACAGTCAAATTGAACCCGATGCTCCAGGAGTAACTTGACGATGCCGTAGAGATCCGGACCTTGCATGCGATCCATGGCCACGTCCGTCACGAGCACTGCCGCCTCCGTAACCGGCGCCGCCCCGTCCAGGTGTGGCTCCAGATCCCTGATCCGTTTGTATGATTCCCCTATGACATGATACACGGCCGGATCCAGCCTGCCGTTCGGGGGCATCTGGTCGCCGATGTCACATCGGGCTGCGTTGGCAACAACGGAGGCCAGCTCGACGTCGAGCTGTGTGCTGGCCTTCAGTCCACCAAAATCCGCCCAAGCCGATTGAAACCGGCCGGTAATGCCGTAGACCGGTATCCCGAACGTCCGCTGATACCGGATTTGCGCCGGGGCGTAAAAGTAGCCCCAGAAAGCGGTCGGCAGTGCCTCGATATCGATGTTGTCCAGATAGGGCGCCCGCTCGCTGACTTTCGACAGCCCGATATCG
>CAZIIP010000309.1:0-4620 GCA_964539455.1 uncultured Rhodothermales bacterium | reverse complement strand
GATCCGGAGAATACGGCATGGGCGGCGACACGGGCTGCAAACTTGTTATGCGCACTCACCGGCGGTAGACGGATAGACGGATTGATCGACGAGCGGGCTATGCCGCCGTTCAGTCGAGAGGTGCCCCTGCGCCTGGATCGCATTACCTCCGTTCTGGGGACCGAAGTTTCTTCATCCGAAGTCGAACGGTTGCTGTCGGCTATCGGATTCGTGTTGCGTCCGGAGACCCCGGGCAACCGATGGATCTGCGAAGTCCCTCCATTCCGTAGAGACGTGGAACGTGAGGTCGATCTCATCGAGGAGGTAGCACGGCTCTTCGGGTATGACAATATCCCCGAGCCTCAGCGAGGCACAATCTCGTATGACGTGCCGCGACGCGAGGCGATGGAGGTGCAACGCGAGAAGACAATCGGCTTGTTGTCGGGTTTGGGCTTCAGGGAAATCTACACGAACAGCCTGCTTTCGGATGAATGGGCCAGACGATTTAGCCTCTCCGGTCCGGAAGCCGTGGTCGGGACGGTGAACTCCGTTTCCCGGGACATGACGACGTTGCGTCCGGCCCTGCTGCCGGGTGCGCTGCACGTCGTTGCGCACAACCAGAAACACGGCAGACGGTCTATCCGGTTCGCCGAATTCGGCCATGTATTTGAGAAATCGGATGCCAGGGACGCCGTCGTGCCCGGCTACGCAGAGCGCGAACACCTTCTGATTTTACTGTCCGGTGCACTGACGCCACCCACATTCGACGGCGAGGATCGGCATGCGGATGTATATGACATGAAGGGTTCCGTAGAAACCCTCTGTCGTCACCTGGGCTTGGGCACCTTGTCGTTTGAAACGTGCAGCGGCATCCCGGAAACCGAGTATGCCATGGAGATGCACATTGACGGAAAAGGGATGGGCGTAATAGGCAAACTTGCATCGCAGATCGAGGATGAACTGGATCTCCGGTATCCCGTGTTCTATGCCGAAATAGACTGGGAAATGATGGCTGCGGCTGCAGAGGCTACGGACATTGTGCGCTACGAGCCTATCAGCCGGTTTCCTGTCGTCGAACGTGATCTTGCACTGGTCGTACCGGAAAGCACGCCGGCGGGCGAGCTGGTGGCGGAGATTACCCGGGTGGGGGGGAAATTGCTCAGGGAGACGGATGTGTTCGACATTTATGAAGGTGATCAGGTGCCACCGGGCAAAAAGAGCATGGCATTTACACTACGGTTCGGTGCGTCACGAACGCTCGTAGACAAGGAAGTCGATGCGCAGATAGAGCGGATTCTGCAAAAGCTCCAAAAGAGCTATGGCGCAACACTCAGGTAGCAGTTGGCAACTCGGCCGTCGTGTTTATCTTCTACTGGATCAGCATTTGAATACGCCGGGTTTTCTACTGCAATGTCACAACCATCATGAACAAGTCGGATAAAGTGGAAAACGAGGATCGCCGTGCTCAAAAAGGAGGATCATCTGAAAATGACGCCGGATCCGTGCCGGCGCTGGAGCACTTGCGTGACAGGATCGTGCACGCGGTGGAAGAGATCACGCGCCTTAGAGAAGTAAATGCAGAACTCGCCGGCCGTGTAGAACACCTCGAGAAGGTGCACGGCGTATCGTCGGGCACGTCGTCATTTGTGCTCGATGAAAATCCCGAGGTGCTGAAGGAGAAGATTGCGGGATATATCAAATCAATCGATGCGCACCTGGAAGGGATAGACGAGGAGCAGTCCGGCAATTCGTAAGACGTGCAGCTTTATGCAACGCACTATACAGGTTGAGATACTGGATCGTACGTTTCCGCTGCGTGTCCATCCTGACAACGAGGACCTGATGCGCCGCATTGCTTCGTATGTCGATCAGAAGATGCGCGCCGTCCAGACCAACCTTCCCGATCGTCCCGATCTTACCGTAGCGATAATCGCAAGTCTGTCCATCGCCGAAGAATTGTTTGCCGAACAGGCCCGCTCTCCAATGTCGGCAGAAGAACTGAATAAGACCCTCGGCTCCCTCGCAGATCAACTCGACGAGGCCATAAGAGACCGCAATGCCGAGCCGTAAAATCAGGGCAATTGGACGGTGCCGGCGAAACCCGCAACGTGTCAAATCGTCAAATCCGGTGCGAAGAAATTCGTATCTTCGTTCGCGTCGCGAACCAAACTCTTGGAGTTCATGAGATAAAGCCGTACGGACTTCAACGCGAAGCCGTACGCACCATGCATCAATCTGTTTTGCATATAAGAACCAGATGCTTATGCAATAGGGAGCTTACCTCCGAATCTCGACAACAGGCCTCATCCCGACACTTCGGGACTGCGATTGCGGGCATGCTCGCGGGTCGCGCCGTGGAAGTTGGAAGGATTCGGGCGGCACCCACTGTGACTAATGAGAGGTTCTCATAATCCTGCAGATTGGTGCGTGTCTGTAAGCGACGCCCCGGCGGACTGTATTTTGCAGTTCCCCGGGGCGTTTCTGTTGGGTACCGAGAAGGGGAGAGCGTCAGAAATCTCCAAGACGCTGACGATGCGGCGAAACAAACCTAGCCGAAACGGTCATCTCCTGCACCGGCGGTCACCGAGTGGTTACCGGTGAGGGAGCGACTACCGACATTGCTGAGAAAGAACCAATGACAGACCCGACTTGGGGTCTACTCATCGCTGTTTGTCTTGCTGCCTTGATTATTGGCTTTGCCGCAGGCCGCTATCTCTTGGCCCGTTCTGCGAAGAACAGACTGGGTACGGTTGCGGGTGAGCTGGAGAAGTTGCTCGCAAACGCCGAGACGGAAGTAGAGAACACGAAATCAGACATAGTCAAGCAGGTACAGCGGGAGTGGGACCGGAAACAGGAATCATTCGCAAAAGAAGCTGACGAGACCAGGCGTAGTCTTCAGCAACAGCGTCAAAAACTCGACAAGCGCCAGGATCGCCAGAACAGAAGGACCAGCAAGCTGAACGACTGGGAGGAGAAATTGCTCGAATCCTCCCAGTTGATGGAGCAACTTCTCACCAAGGTGGAAAAGTACCAGCGCGATGCGCTGGGATTGTTTGAACGAATCGATCGCGTTCGTCGTCTGGCCGACGAAAAGGAGCAAACGCTTACCGTGAGGCTCGAGGAGAACGATGCCCTTAATAACAGGCTGGAAGCCAGGCAGCGCAAGCTTGATGGCTTGATCGAAACCCATGCAAGACGCCTCGAGGAAGTCTCCGGCATTACGCGAGAAGAGGCACAGCAAAGGCTTTCCGACCTCATGGTGAGCGAAGCAAGGCTCGAGTCGGCTGCCCGGATTAAGGAGATCAGGGATGAGGCACGTCTGACGGCAAACAAAGAGGCGCGACGCGTGGTGCTGACAGCCATCCAGCGAACGGCGGCAACCCAAACGGTGGAGAATACGGTTGCCGTGGTCAATCTGGATTCCGATGAGATGAAAGGCCGCATCATTGGAAGAGAGGGAAGAAACATCCGTGCATTCGAGGCTGCTACGGGCACGGAGGTGATCGTCGACGATACGCCGGAGGCGGTGATTATCTCCGGATTCGATCCGGTTCGCCGGGCGATCGCGTCGATTGCGCTCAAGCAGCTCATTCAGGACGGCCGCATTCATCCGGCACGGATCGAAGAGATGGTCGCTAAGGTTTCCGATGAAATCGAGGAAGAGATCGTCGAAACGGGCGAGCGAACCGTTATCGATCTGGGCCTGCACGGGGTGCATCCGGAACTCGTCCGGCTCATCGGTCGCATGCGCTACCGGTCGTCATATGGCCAGAATCTGCTTTCGCATTCCGTTGAGGTGGCCAAGCTGTCGGCGCTGATGGCCAGTGAACTGCAGCTTGATGCACGAAAAGCCAGGCGCGCCGGTTTGCTGCACGATATCGGAAAAGTGGTCGAAGGCGACCTGGAAAGTCCGCATGCCATTGTAGGGATGGATTTGTGCAGGAAGTACAAGGAGGATCCGGAGGTGTGCAATGCGGTGGGAGCGCATCATGACGAGACGGAGATGACGACGCCGCTGGCACCACTGGTGCAGTCCTCGGATGCCATCTCGGGCGCACGACCCGGAGCAAGGCGCGAAGCACTTGAAGGATACATCAAACGTCTCGAACAGCTAGAAGAGCTGGCCGGTTCATTCGACGGCGTCGAGCGCGTATATGCGATTCAGGCCGGACGCGAACTTCGGGTAATCGTGAACCACCAGATGATCTCCGATGCACTGGCCGAACAGCTGGCGAATGACATATCGAAAACCATCGAGAAGGAGATGCAGTATCCCGGTCAGATACGGGTGACCGTGATTCGCGAGGTACGCTCCGTTTCTTACGCCAAATAGAAGATACCGCGACGAACGGTCTCGGTCCGTTGGAACACAACGCGCGTCTCGGCTTGAAATAACCGGAAGAAGATGCCGGTGACGGCCACACGGAAGTGCCGTTTCGGTATGCCGGCTCACTATAGATTCGCAGTGGATATGCTTGGTCACATAGGGAATCTGCTTTTACTTCTGGCCTTTGTCGGCGCCGCACTCTCTCTTGTGGCATTTCTCAAGTCCACGCAAGCCGGCGCAGCGACCGGCAACTGGATGCGCCTCGGACGAGGTGTATGGCTCTCTCAATTTTGAAGACCCTGCATTCACGGAAG
>CAZIIP010000308.1:0-4633 GCA_964539455.1 uncultured Rhodothermales bacterium | reverse complement strand
GGGCTGAGCCGCATCCGGAGTAGAATGGCTGCAGAGACGGCGACCACGAAGAATGAACGCACAAAAGCGTGAAAGTAGGTCGGTCCCCATGCGGGAAAGAACACACCGGCGGCAACAAGGATGCCGGCCAGCGCCAGCATGCCGAAGTTCCCGGCAACGAATGGCTGTAGCCGAAAGCGGACAAACACAAAGCCCACACGACTCAGGTTGAAGACGGCAATCGTGATCGATGTGGCCAGGGCCGCACCTGAAATGCCAAGCGGTGGAATGAGCAGTAGATTGGTTACGACGGTAAGAACGAGTAGCGCAACCGTAAAGATGACGTCGTATCGATAGTCTTTGGACGTCATCAAGATCACGGCATTGAGTCCCGTGCCGATATCGAACAGCCGCCCGCACACCAGAATAATGAGTGCCGTCTTTCCCGGTTCGAAGCGCACGGGAAGCAGCGGCGGCTCAAACAGGATATCGAGATTGACGAGCAGCCCGACAATCAGGATCAGGGAAACAGCCAGATTTGCAGACGTAACGTCCTTGTACAGCCGGCCCATTCGCTGCATGTTCTTCGATTTCCAGCAATCGGCTACGAGCGGATTGGCGATTTTGTAGAGGGCACGCGACGGTACGAGCACCACCGAAACGGCATACACCATGGTCGTATAGATCCCGGCCGCTCCGAGCCCGAGAAAAGCGGTGATCATCAGCGCATCCACGATGGTGATCAGCGTCGAGGTGACGTTACTCATCATCGAATAGGCCCCAAACACGAGGATATTTTTCCGCAGCCTCTGGAGACGCCGGGAAACAGCCCCTCGAGGCAGCACAAACAGATGGCCGATCATCCGGATATAGGCCAACAGTACCAGACTCCCCGAGCAATTGGCGATTACGTAGACGATCACAAAGTCTTCGAACGACAACCATCCGAACGCAAAGAGCGAGATGACCAGTGTATTGGCCAACCGGACGTACACGTCGCTGACAAAGGAGGAAAAACTCGTCCGGTACAGCGACCTCAAATAGGAATGGAAAACGTTTGCGTAAAGCGTACAGAGCGCCAGCGGGATGACGTACCAGTAATACGAGAGCAGCAACGGCGATTCGCTGTAGATCCGCTCGGCCTGTGGTCGCAGCCACGCAAAAAGGAGGGTAGCCACGAGGAACGCGGCGGCAACGGCACCCAGGACGAAGGGAAGAAAGCCGTGATGCCGGTCCTCTCTCGACCTGAAAAAGGGGAAAAAGCGAAGGATGGCGTTCGGGAAGCCGATGGCCGCCACCTGGGCGTAGATCGTTGCGATCAGAATGAGCACATTTGCCAATCCCAGTTCCTCCGTCGTAAGGAAACGGGGGAAAAGCAGCACCTTGTTGACAAATCCGATTGCGATCCCGGTATAGGCCGCAATTGTATTCAGTAGACTTTGCCGCTGGACCAGGCCCATCTGCACCTGTCGTTGATCGTGTTGTGCGAAGATATGCAACCCGTCCCATTCGTGGCGGCTGGGCTGGGCGAAACTATGAATGCCGGATCGACTGCGTATGATGATTCCGATTTTCCATAGCCGTCCGGCCGCATTTTCATCTTTTGTTGTCTATGCGGATGCGGGGGAGGTATTTTCGGGGATCATGCACCCCCCCGTCGGCATACCTGTCGTATCCCGTGGTACTCGAATGCCTCCCGTTGCAATGGCCAAAAGCGCGATAGGAAAAACGTTGCAGTCCGTACGCCGAATGGCGCGAAATCTGCTGAAAGACTCCGATCAGCGCTCCGATTCGCGCACTCCGAGGCGTGGACCAGGGATGATTGTGGCACTCATCGTGTCATTCCTGCTATGGTTTACGGTGAGTATGCGGGGGACGTATCCGTTGACCGTAAATCTGCCCACGGAAGTCGTCAATCTGTCGGGCGACCAGTCGCTGGAAGCACTGCCACCTTCCTCGGTCAGGGTCCAGGTGCAGGGAGAGGGATGGCAATTGTTGCGACTCTATTCGAACAGGCACCTGATTCCCATAGAAGCCGTGGAAGGGCAAACCAACCTGATGGAGCGTGTGACGATGTCGCTACCCAGAGAGCTCCAGGTGCAGACGGTAGATCCGGAACAATGTACCGTCCAGATCGGATCTCGAGAATGGACGCGCCTGCCGATCGCATTTCGCGGCCGGGTCGAGCCCGCCGTCACGCACGACCTGACCGAACCGTTGCGACTCGAACCGGACAGCGTGACCGTGTCGGGGGCGAGACGTGTCCTGAATCGCCTCACCTCGTGGCCGACCGAATATGTGGTCGCAACTAACGTCCGCGGACCGATTACACGCACCGTAGCTCTGCTCGATACGCTCGGAGGTCTCGTCGATGTCGATCGCGAAACCACAACGCTATACGCCGAATTGGAGCAGTTCACAGAGGTGGTGCGGGAGGTCGATGTTCGCATCGTGGATCGGCCCGCCGACAACCAGGGTGTCAGCCTCAATCCGAGCCGCGTGACCATGATTATTCAGGTTCCGTTGTCGAAGGTCGAGGAAGTGAACCGGTCCGAGGAATTCTATGCGACCGTTTCCTACGAAGAAATTGCATCGGATACGCTTGGAGCCGTCGAACCACAACTGCATGTACCGGAGATCTACGCCAACCGCACCGTGCGGATCACCCCGTCCAGACTGCAATACTACGTGGTGGTCAATTGACCTTTGCCGGTACCCCTGCCGGAGGCGATGCGGAGCAAAACACATAATTTTGCATCAAAAAGGCCCACGGACAAACCATAAGGAAGCGCATGTTTGTGGGCAAATTGCGTAAGGCCGCATGTTTTATGATCGCCGCACTCGTTTTTGTGGCGGTGGGCGTCTTGCTGACTTTCTGGATCAGGAGGCCTGCATTTACTGCCGAAGAAGTCGCTTCCGCCGTCGTTACGACGATACAGCGGGAAGTGCCGGAGTCGTTTCTTGTTACGGGATCGATGGAATTGACATCGATGGTGAGCGCTTCCCACACGCGCTATCTGTTTCCGAGTATCCTGAATCTCAATCTGGGTACCACGGAAGCACGGGTGCGTTGTCCGGGCCGGGTTACCTACGGCTTCGATATCCGTGATCTTGACCGGGACGCCGTCAAAGTGACAGACGACGGAATCGTCACCGTCGAGGTCCCGCCTCTCGCCGTTTTTTCGGTCGAACCGTACCTGGAGTCTGTTGAGATAGAGACCAGCGTCGGCTGGGCCAGGCTTTATCGCGAAAGCGGCGTGGAGCAGGAACGCCTGGCGCTGCGCAGCCTCCGGCAAGTACTGCACGAGCAGGCAAAGCACCATCTGCTGACCTCCGATCAACCGGGCATTCATACCGCCCGGGCCCTGAACGTCATGTTGAATCCTCCTCTCAAAGCGGCCGGGATCGATGAACCCCGGATCGAAGTCTCCATCCGAGGAGGAATAACCTACAGGGCGGAAAGAACCATACCGGATACCAAATGAGCGTAAGTAATACGGAAGAACATCCCTATTTCGTGCAGATGCCCTTCGGTATCTTCACCGCGGCGGGTGTCTGGTACCACACCACGCGGGAAGATATCGAGGAGTTCGTCAACGGATTGCTGGATGTCATACCGCTCGAACGCCTTATCGAGGGCGCCGACGTCTGGATGCGTGCTTCACAGATTCTCACGCTATGTCTGTTTCCTTTCCTGCTTCTGCTGTTCCCTACCACCTTCGCGGCGGTTCTGGGCCTTGGTTTCTATATCGTCTTAAAGATTTTTGCTCCGGTTCTGGCGAACTACCGACTGACCAGGCTGCTGAAAATATTTGATCACATCGCCCTTCAATTCGTCCTGTATATGGTGACCCTGACGTTGCTGGCGTGGTGGCCCGACCGGCTTGCAGTCGTTGCAGGCTTGTCCGCATTCGTTTTGCTGCGCCTGCGCGTGTTCGATGTGGTGCTTGGCCCGGGTTTCGACTGGCTTTCCAGCCAAATATACAGACTTCCGGTAGCCGACCAGACGTTTCGGGCCATTTTGCTGAAGGCGGCGCGTTCGGCAAAAATCGATTTGCCCGAGGTTCGGAACATGGAAAACCGTATGATAAGCAACTTGCTGCGCTCCAAGCCGGGCAAAAAGCGGTAACCGATCACCGAACCACATCTCCGCGAGGGGAATGGACGAACACTGCAGGAATACGGACACGAAGGAAATCCAACTGCCGCAAAAAGCTTTCCGGCTCCTTCTCCTGTCGTGCATCATAGCCGTATCCGGGTGTGCGACGGATCGTGAGGATCCCGTGGCACCGACGGAGGCGGAGGAGTCGGCACCTGCAAGCGAAGCGTGGGACGTAACGTTCGTTGTGCGCGAGGGTGCCCTGCGGCGAATGGAAATCTCTGCTGCGTATATGGCCCGCTACGAATCTGACGATAGCACGGTTGTCGTGCTGACATCCGATGGCCGGCCGGAACCGGTAATGGTAAACGTCTACGACAGGGAAGGCGCCGAGGCGGCCCTGCTGACCGCGCACCGGATCCACTACGACGAACGTGAAAGGGTAATGGTGGCGCGCGGAGACGTGGTCGTGACGGGCGTTGACGATACGCGTCTGGAGACCGAAATGCTCGTCTGGAACGAAACCGATCGCGAGATTAGATCATCCAGCTATGT
>CAZIIP010000307.1:0-4683 GCA_964539455.1 uncultured Rhodothermales bacterium | reverse complement strand
TCATGAAAGCGGCGCCGGTACCGGCAAAGTCGATATCGAAATTGTCGATGAACGCGTCGTCCCCGAGGGCGGCAGCTTTTTGATCGATTTCATCGATCTCGGTGACGGCAAAGTCGGCTACTCGGTTATCGACGAAGTGCCGGTGACGACGACATTCACGGCGAATCCGGGCAAAAACAGCGGCCTTGGTCACCGCAACATCATTCCCGGGTCTTTATCCATTCCCGGTTTGGAAGCCGAAACGGACTATGTGCTGAATCCCGAATCCGGGTCGGTTCAGATTCTGGAAGGTGCCTCGGCCGGAGACGAATTGACCGCAACATTCAAGTACGCCCCCGTCTACCGGTCCACGCTTCTGGCGGGCGAAGAGGCCAACGACGTTTTCAGTGGCCTCCATGTCTTTGTCACCGACAATGAGCTTGCGCTGGACGAGACGGAGACGGGATGGGCACAAGGAGGCGAGGGGATCAGTTTCGAAGCGCGCGTCGCACTTGCCGGGCCCGGCAGGGTGGCGCAACCCTCGGATTATGAGATACGGTTCAGCAACGGCCCGGAAACCGAAGCGGTCAGTTCCGGCATTCCGCTTCCGTTTACGGTCGTGAACCTCACGCAGGCCAACCAGCAGATCGAGGCGTTTGTCCCTGACGTCAACCGTGACGGCGCCTGGAACGTGGACGAAACGATCATCTTTATCGAAGAGATAGATGGAGCGGTCACTGCGACCTGGCAGGTAGCATTCGGCGAGAACAGCCCGCTGCCAGGAGATGGGGATGTCTTTTATGTACGAACAACCAAGCCGTTCAGTGCAGCCGATCGCTTTCGGTTCGGTACCACCGGAGCGAGGGTGGCTAACGAGGCGATTGCCGACGAGATGCAGGACATCTACGTGGTCCCCAATCCGTACGTGGCGACCAACGAATTGGAGCCTCGGAATCCGGTGTCGCGGTTCGAACGTGGATACCGCCGGCTGTATTTCGCCAACGTTCCGGCCCAATGCACCATTCGCATCTACACACTTGCAGGTGAGCTCGTTGAGGTCCTCGAGCACAACAGCGGCATCGACAACGGCAAGGTGTTTTGGGACATGCGGACCAAGGACAACATGAACATTGCCTACGGGCTCTATATCTACCAGGTAGAGTCCGAGCAAGGCACATTCATCGGCAAATTTGCCGTGATCAAGTAGCGTAGAACCTCCTCCACAGGAGTTTGAAAAGGCCATGAGAGACCAACACGTTAAATCGCACATGATCCGCAGTATCCGGCGCTCGCTTTGCCTTGTTCTCGTGCTGGCGGGAGTGCCACCGGTGCTTGCGCAGGATGCCGGTGGATCGGGACAGGACGAGACGATTACAAAAGTCGGCACCACCTCGGCGCAGTTTTTGAAGCTTGGCGTGGGTGCTCGTTCCATCGCTCTCGGGGGAGCGTTCGTTGCCGAGGCAAGTGATCTGTCGGCGCTCTACTGGAACCCGGCGGGACTCGCCGGAATCACTGGCTCACAGGTACAATTCGCGTACACCGACTACCTGACGGATATCAGCTATAGCGTAGCCGGCTTTGGCGTAAACCTCGGCGGAATGGGTACGATTGCCGCCTCGCTGATTTTGCTGGATTCCGGAGAAATGGATGTACGCACCGTCGAAGAACCGCTTGGAACGGGTGAGCGCTTTGAAGTCCAGGACTTTGCGATGCAGCTATCGTATGCCCGCGCGCTTACCGACCGGTTTTCAATCGGTGGTAGCCTGAAATATATCCAGGAGCGCATCTGGCACAGCTCCGCTTCGTCGATGGCCTTTGACGTCGGCGTACTGTTTACGACGCCGTTCGAGCGATTGCGACTGGGGTCCAGTATCTCCAATTTCGGTCCGAAAATGCGCATGAGAGGGCGCGATATCGTCTTTAGCATCGATCCCGCTCCGGAACAGGACGGTACGGTAGAGATTGTCAACTCGGAATACCTCACCGAAAAGGCGCCATTGCCACTGATTTTTCGCGTCGGGATGGCGCTAGATGCCGTCCATACCGCCGATCACCGGGTGCTACTGGCCACCGATGCCGCGCACCCGAACGACAACAGCGAATACATCAACCTGGGAGCGGAATACACCTTTCGGGAGTTGATATCGCTGCGGGCCGGCTACAAGAATCTGTTTGAGCGAGACGGCGAGCAGGGGCTGACAATGGGCGGCGGTTTGAATCTCCGGCTGGATGGTGCCATGCGCGTCCGCGTCGACTATGCCTACGCAGATTTCGGACGGCTCGAGCAGACGCACTGGTTTACGCTCGATCTCGCATTCTAGGAACAACATATTCATGGGGAATGATAAAGGGGGGACCAGGGCGGCAAATCGCTTCTTGAGCGTTTTTGTCCTTGCCGTCGCGGTTTTTGCATTGACGGGCGAATCCGCCACGGGTCAGGCGATAACGGATGTCATCGACCGTCCGGTGTCGCTCGAGCGGGCTGCCACGAAGCAAATCGGAAAGCGCCGGGAAACGATTTTCAGCAGTGCGCAGGTGGACGTCCCGTTTACCGGCGTCGCGATCCAGGGCTATGCCGAAGGTACCGAGCTGGAGGCGCGGATACGGTTTTTCACGGAAGGGAAATGGACCCCGTGGGAACCGATGTTCGTCGTTCGATCGGCCACCGACCCTACGTTTTTAGCCGCCTATCGAAACGGCAAGGCCACCAATGCCAACCGTTTTGAGGTTGCGCTCGAGACGGACGATCCCGCTCTTCCGGAGATCATCGGATCGGGTGTTTTTGACGGCAACGCTGACGCCGACACACAGGAGTTCGGCGGGCACTATCCCGAGCTTGCACCCGACATATATCCAGGGCTGATCATCCCGCCGCTTCTGCACCGGCGGCCGGAATGGGGAGCGGAGCCGTTCAGAGGAAATCCTATTCCATTGGCCCGACCGGACTACAGGTATATCACGTTCCACCACGCAGCCGGCTTCGGAGCAAAAGACTACGATGAAGGTCTCCAACAGGTAAATGCCATTCAGACATTTCACCAGGATGGGCGTGGCTGGAGCGACATCGGATACCACTTCGTACTGGATGAAGCCGGCAATCTCTTTCAGGGCAGACCGTTTCTCGACGAATCGCTCGCTCTCGAGGACGTTCCACCGCTCGCTCAGGGTGCACATGCCGGTGGCGCAAATACCGGCAACATAGGCGTCTGCGTTTTAGGGTGTTACCATCCAGACTGGGCGGACTGGTGCGACGATGTCCTGTCGGACACGACGCTCGACTCACTGGTGACCACCTTCGGCTTTCTGGCGGACGCCTACGGCATTCCTCCGGAAAACATTCGCGGGCACCGGGATTTCGGCAACACCTCCTGTCCGGGTGACAACAATTACACGCTCCTTCCCGAGATCCGTCAACGCGTTCAGCAACTGATCCTGACCGGAAACCAACCCCTCGGCAGGGCTCAACTGGCTGTCGAAGTCACCGATGCCGGCGTCGTTTCTCTGAACTGGGAAATCACACAGGACAATGGAATTGCCGCCTTTCGGGTCGATCGAGTGTATCCCGACACGGCGATGACCATCGTGCAGGGGCTGGAGCCCGGCATGCGGTCGTGGGTGGATGCAGCAACCGACCAAACCGGTGCGCTCGCCTACCGGTTGTATGCAACCAATCTTGATGGTCTTGATTATTTTCTGGGTGCGGTAGAGGTGAACATCGGCACCCCGGCGGATTATGTATTGTCACAAGCCTTTCCGAATCCCTTTTCCAGTCAAGCAACGGTGCGCTACTACCTCCGACAGG
This sequence comes from uncultured Rhodothermales bacterium, assembly GCA_964539455.1. Lineage (GTDB taxonomy): Bacteria > Bacteroidota > Rhodothermia > Rhodothermales > CAYLXM01 > CAZIIP01. The sequence goes on along the minus strand of CAZIIP010000307.1, from coordinate 902 downwards.
AAGGATACGTGCGTGCGACGGTACACGACGCCGCCGGGCGAGCGGTAGCCGATCTCGTGGACGCCTTTCAGGAAAGCGGCCGGTGGTACCATGCCAAGATCTCCGGGACTTCGCTTTCGTCAGGAACCTACTTCATCCGCCTGGAAGTCGAGGGATATGGCGGGATCGTGTTCGAGGAGACGATTCCGGTGTTGCATGTACGCTAAAAGTTGGCACGTGTGGCACATGCGGAAGCCGTTTCCGATCTTCTCCCGTGTGTGGTAGAGAGAAGAAGTTCGTGTTGATTCTCGACTCCAGACCGCATTCGCAAAGACACGGAAACGCTTCAGGAAGGGGTGTGTGAGACAACAGACCGGTTAATCCGTATATTTCGCCTTGCTCATAAACGGGTCCGCTAACGGAGTGCGGGCTTGCTTGCATTCAAAGTGCCCGGGCGGAAGAGAGGAGCCACCACCGATGAAAGAGACAGCAAAAACGCTTGTGGAGCTGCTGCAGTTCAGGGCCGAGACGGCCGGAGAGAACAGCGGCTACGTTTTTCTTGAGGACGGGGAATCGCAGGAGATCGCGTTGACCTTCGAGGAACTGGATGCACAGGCGCAGGCAATCGCCGCCAGACTTCAGCAAATTGGAGAGGTACGGTCCCGTGCCCTGTTAATGTATCCCTCGGGTCTCGACTATCTGGCCGCATTTTTCGGATGCCTGTATGCAGGCATGATCGCCGTACCGGCCTATCCACCCCGCAGAAATCGCTCGCTCGACCGCATCGAGAGAATGCTGACGGATTCGGGGGCGGATTTTATACTCGGCACGGCCCAGATTCTTCAGGATGCTGAGAAGCGTTTTGATGAGAATCCGGAACTGCAGGCAACGCGCCGGCTTGCGACCGACACGATTGGAACATC
>CAZIIP010000306.1:0-4701 GCA_964539455.1 uncultured Rhodothermales bacterium | reverse complement strand
GAGCTTCCACGAGACCCGCAATAGAAGCCGGTGGTCCGCCGGCCGGGAAGTTCAGCACGAGATTGCCGGTGTCTTCCCAGCGCCAGTCGATGTTGACGTCCTCGGGAATGATAATCCGGTTGGTGCCGGTCTTGAGCGCACCGATGGCACCGAGATCGAGCTTGGCAACAAGATTGCCTCCGGCGCCGGGTCTCAGTGCGACTTTTCCGAGACTCGTCCATTCGAAAGTTTCCCGGTCCAGCTTCCAGATCGGAACCCTGTCACCGGCCGCAATCGGCGTGCCTTTTTCAGGATTGGTATACCCGCCGGGCAGCTCGATGTCCACTTTCAGATCGCCGGATCCGATGTCGGCTTCTTTTGCCACCTTTCCGGATGCGTCCTTGACTTCTAGACTGACAAGGCCACCGGTCAGGAACTGGGTTTTTTCGGACGGTGCACCTTCATCGGACTTGACCCGCACATTGTATCCACCCGGGAATACCCCGAGTGCCTCCGTCTTCGACGGTGACAGACGCACCATCGTAGTCGACAGTTTCCCTGACAGGGCCGAACCACGATCGTCGGTAAGTTTAACCCCTGCGCCGACGGTCATTGACGTTTTGGCACCACTCGACTCATCGCCGGATGATTCCAGAAAAATGTCGGTCTTGACCCGGCCCGTGCCCGACGCTTCGCCCCTGTCGTTCTTGACCACGAATACGCCGTCACCCGGCTTGTCCAGATCGATCGCGCGGAAATCGACAAAATGCTTTCCTGCACTCGTGAGAACGATACGCTTTGCCGTGGGCAGCACACCGGGGGACTTGACCATTACCACTATTTCCACCGGTTTCGACGGAGAAGGGGTAAAACCGTCTTCCAGCGCAAAACTCAGCGCTCCCTTGGAAATGACCGTCGACAGCGGTTCGTTGAAGTAGTTGACAACCTTGGAGGCCGACGGTCCGGAGATTTTAAACGTCGCCGTCCCGACCGGCATCGGTCCTCCGGATGCGTCGGACAGGTAGCCCGTGACGATGGTCTCGATGAACTTGGGTTTGAATCTGAATTCGAAATCGTCCGATGAAATACCGAAATCGCATCCGTTGATCATAAGGATGCTCACGGACGCGATAATGCTGAAAACGGCGAGTTTACGCATAGATCTATACTCGGTGAGAAGTATCAGACAGTATTTTTAGTTGGCCGATGAAGGAAGGTAAAAACCTAGCGTGAACCGGCCAGCCGGAAGGTTAGTCCAAACATGACAACCGGAAAAAACTCGGCATTCTTGAGCTCGTCTTCTATTTCCTCGGCTTGATCGGCCGTTGGCGACATGGCTCCCGTTCCCTGCATCTCGACATCGATTTTTCCGTGGTAGAGAATCCCGAGATCGAGCGTTACCCCGAGGCGTCGCCGGGGGACGGTTCTGCCAAATCCAAACCCGAAATAGGGAGACAGCTCGTTGCCTCCTCTTACCCGGACGTCCAGTGATCCGATATCGGCCGGATCATATCGCCGGTTGCCGATATAGTAAATCCGGTTCGTGGTCAGCAAGCCGGACGCTTCGTTCTGATTGTATACGAGGCCCGCGGTGACACGCATCGCGATGCCCGCCGGGTGATAATCGACCAAACCCGAAAACGTACTGAGGTTCAGGTCGGCATCCAGATTGAACTCACCGTCGTCGAATGTTTCCGTGCGCGCATACTCCAGGAAATTGCCGCCGAGGCGAACGGTCAGCACATCGGACAGCCCTATTCCCACTTCCGCCCCACCTCCCAGCGTTCCCACGTGGGCATAGAGTCCGAAGCTTTGTGCCGATAACGGGAGCGAGGGTAGCAAGACCGCAAACAGCAGACTTGTCGAGAGGCGTAGCATTGGTTTCATCGGTGCAGTAGCAGTGATGAGATGGAGGGCGGACTTCCGGTAAAACCGGGCGTGTAAAGACGGCGGTACCTTACGACTTCTTCCCCTGATCTGCAAGCATTTCTTTCTCCTGAAACCGGTCAAAATGCGCCCCCCAACGCCAAAGAACGGACTATCCATCCCTCCCCCATTGCCATCACGGACCCGGATACCTAGCTTTTGGTGACCTTCCTCGAGAGACCGAACCAACTCCCCATGCGAATCGCCCCCTTCCTGTACACGCTCGCTGTCGCCATTGGCCTTTCCTCGTGTGCACCCGATCGGCAACCACCCAATATCGTATTCATCCTGATCGACGATCTGGGATGGGCAGATCTGCCGGCGTACGGGAACGCCTTCCACGAGACGCCGAACATCGATCGCCTGGCAGCCGAAGGGATGCAGTTTTCCGACGCGTATGCCGCCGCACCGGTTTGCTCACCCACCCGGGCAAGTATCCAGTCGGGACAGTACCCCGCCCATGTGGGGATTACCGACTTCATTCGCGGACACTGGCGTCCTTTCGAGGAACTGACCGTTCCTACCAACCGCACCCAGTACCTGCCGGAAGACGTGGTCACATATGCGGAGGCACTTCAAGAAGCCGGCTACGCGACGGGCTATTTCGGAAAATGGCACCTTGGCGGCTCGGAACCTTACACCCCTCGATTCCAGGGCTACGACTCGGTAGTGGTGCACAGAGGCTGGGGACACTTCGAGTTGGAGAACAAACTGTTTCCGCCACAGGAAGTCGAACCTGACGACTACCTGACGGAAGTACTGACAGACAAAAGTCTTGCGTTCATCGAGGCAAACAGGGAAAAGCCCTTTCTTCTGACCCTTTCCCACTTTGCCGTACACATTCCTTTGGAGGCACGCGAAGCGCTGATTCAGAAGTATCGGGACAAGCCCAAGCCGGACGACGGGGTGAACAATCCTATCTATGCCGCCATGATGGAACACGTCGACAACAGCGTCGGGCGCGTGCTGGAGAAATTGGATGAACCGGCTCTGGCGGAAAACACTGTAGTGGTCTTCTATTCCGATAACGGCGGACTGGTGGAGCGTTTCGACAAGGCCGACGGCGTGGTGGTCACCACAAATGCTCCCCTGAGAAACGAAAAGGGCTCACTTTATGAGGGGGGTATTCGTGTACCGCTCATCGTTCGCTGGCCCAGCCATATTGCAGGCGGTACCACATCGAAAGCCGTCATGTCGAGCGTAGACCTCTACCCGACTTTTCTCGATCTCGCCGGCATCAAGGCGCCTGCGGGCCGGTCGCTGGACGGCATCAGTCTTCTTCCCGTTCTGGAAGGGGAAGCCTCGTCTACCGACCGCCCGATATTTTTCCATTATCCCCACTATCACCACTCCGTGCCGGCGGGCGCCGTTCGCCAGGGTGACTACAAACTCATCGAATTTTATGACAGCGGACAGGTCGCACTCTACAACCTCGCGGAAGATATCGGCGAGACCAACAACCTTGCCTCAGAGATGCCGAAACGTGTCGCACAACTTAAGGCACTCCTTGCCGACTGGCGTGAATCGGTTGGTGCGGAAATGCCCGTAGCGAATCCCGATTTCGATCCTGAGCGACGCGGCGAGTGGGGACAACATCCGGATGTGCGATCTGCGAGTGAGCGGGGATATGAGTAGGGTGGATGGCGCGCAGCGTTCATCTTTCGACATTTAATCTGGTTGAGGTAACGGTCGTGATCGACCGACGGATGAATATCACGCCGTCGTTCGTTGTCCTTATCTTATGGCCTGCTCGCCCCGCAATCGTCACCGATTCGCGTGTAGACATTGATACCGCCGGCATTATCGGTCATCGGATGCACAAACCTGCCAGCAACCGCACGAGCGGCATCTGATTCGCGTGTAGACATTGCAACCGCCGGCATTATCGGTCATCGGATGCACAAACCTGCCAGCAACCGCACGAGCGGCATCTGATTCGCTTCAACAAACCGGAAACCGTTGTCGCCGGACTGGTTGAAAGTCCACCTTGTCTTCTTATATTCTTCACACGTGAGGCGCTTCTCTAGCTGACTGCCCCTCTGTTTTGTCCCTTCATCCATCATTTTCAGGCTTTCTACATGTCCATAAAGGTCGCCATCCTCGGCGGCGGCGTTGCCGGTATGAGCGCCGCGCACGAGCTCATCGAACGCGGATTCGATGTCGAAGTATTCGAAAAGCAGCCGAACATCCCCGGGGGTAAAGCCCGGAGCGTTCCCGTCCCCGGTACCGGAACGTCGCGCACGCGTCCGCTTCCGGGCGAACACGGTTTTCGCTTCTTTCCCGGATTCTACAAGCACGTGACGGACACTATGCGACGCATTCCGTTTTCCGGAAACAAACGGGGCGTGCTGGACAATCTGGTGGAGTCTACCAAGATGATGATGGCGCGCTTCGGCCAGGCACCGATTGCATCCTTGACGAGATTCCCCAAAAGCCTTGCAGAGCTGAAGTTCGAGCTCCATTCCGTTGAAACGGCACACCTGGGTCTAAGCAAAGAAGACAAGGAGACATTTGCCGGGAAGATCTGGCAGCTCATGACTTCTTGCAGGGAGCGGCGGGTCGCAGACTACGAGAGGGTGAGTTGGTGGGACTATCTCGATGCCGACAGGCAGTCGGATGCCTACCGCACCTACTTTGCAACCGGTCTCACCCGTACACTCGTGGCGGCCAAGGCGAAACATGCCAGTACAAAAACGGGAGGCGATATCTATCTGCAGTTGATGTTCAACATGGCCGATCCGTCCGTGCCTACCGACCGGGTGCTTAACGGACCGACCAATGACGTCTGGATCGATC
>CAZIIP010000305.1:0-4703 GCA_964539455.1 uncultured Rhodothermales bacterium | reverse complement strand
GTGCTTCGTCCAACTTCCCGTCTCGTTGTCCGGTAAGATGCCGGTCAGCACCTCACGTTCCGACAGGGTTCCAAGAGTGAGCGGTGTAATAAACCGGCATGCTGCGTCGGTCATGAGCACCTGTACCTCGGCTCCTTCCCTTTTCAACAGGCGAATCAGGTGGGCTGTCTTGTATGCCGCGATGCCTCCGCAAACCCCGACGATGATTCGGTATCCGTCGAGCCGCCGTGTGTCTTCGTTTGCCATGGCTGCGATTATTCAGTAGCACTGTTGGCACTTCACCGCTTGCACGATACGCCAACAAAAACCCGGCGCGCATGCATTGTACCGGGAGCCAGTTATATCATCATCGCAGTTCGCTGCTGCATTTTGACGGACGCATCGCCTCTCCGTCACATCAGACAAGCGGCGGCACGTCGTCGCCCGGACGTCGATAATAAATCTCGTCCTCCAGCATTTCCTCAATGGACTGCTCTCCGGGCTTTGGGCGCACTTCGTACTCCTTGGAAATCCTGGATTGTTCCTCGTTCAGGCGGGTATCATCCAGATCGGCTTCAAATCCTTCGAAATACTGCAACTTCTCGTCCAACTCCGATTTCACGGTTGACGAAATTTGACGAGCCCGCTTCGAAATAATGACGACGGTCTCGTAGAGGTTGCCCGTTTTTGCCGCGAGCGAGTAAATATCGAGCGTCTTGAGGGGCATCTGGTTCTCTCCTTCTTGCTTGACTACGTGTTCCCTGTCATTTTACGACCGAATATTAATGAACGCCTGGATTCTGCTTATGGTTTCATTTACAGCCTTGTCCAACACATCATTAACGATCGTCATATCAAAAAACGATTCAAAGTCGAGTTCTTCTTTCGCCCGTTGCAATCTTGTGTGGAGCGTGTCTTCATTTTCCGTCTGTCTGGCGGTCAGTCTGCGGCGGAGCTCCCCAAGCGAGGGCGGTTTGATGAAGAGCGCCAACGCCCGGTTCCCGTAGATCTCTTTTACTCTTTTTGCTCCTTTGACATCGATGTCGAGGAGGACGTGTTCGTTTTCCAGAGCGTGTTCCACATCCTCACGCAGGGTACCGTAGAAGACTCCGGGGTAGACCTCTTCGTATTCCAGAAATTTGCCGTTTTCGACTGCGTGCCGGAATCCTTCCCTACCGAGAAAGCGATAGTGCACACCGTCTTGTTCGTGGGCGCGGGGTGGACGGGTGGTGGCCGAAACGGAAAAGGTGATGTCGGGAAAGTGTTCGATGACGCGTTCGCAGATGGAGCTTTTTCCGGCGCCGCTGGGTGCCGTCACGACAATCAGTTTATTGGACATTGCTCACTTGTTCGCGAATCTGCTCGAGGAGTTCTTTCATCATAATGACGCGTGTGGCGATATCCGCATCATTGGCTTTCGATCCGATGGTGTTGACTTCCCGGTTGATTTCCTGCGAAAGAAAATTCAGGCGTCTGCCCACGGGTTCGGTTTCCTGAAGTGTTTGTTCGAATTGTTCGAGATGTGAGTGCAGGCGGACGCACTCTTCCGCAATATCCAGCCGGTCCGCGAGCAAGGCGACTTCGAGCTCCAGGCGCTCGGGATTGATTCTGTCATCATCGATCAGTTCCGCCAGCCGTTCATTGAGTCGATCCCGGCTTTCGGTCACACGTTCCGGAGCGCGTTTTTCAATTTGCACCAGTGCCTCGTGAAGGCTGTTGAGGCGATCGCTCAGGTCGGCCTGCAATGCCTTGCCTTCCTGCATGCGCATGGCATCCAGTGCATCCAGGGCAATTTGAAGCGCGTTTCTCACGACTGCCCAGGCCTCTTCACCGGCGGGATTCTCTTCGGATTCTTTTTCGAATACATCGGAAAAAGCCAGCAGATGAGAAAGATGGACTTCGTCGTCGAGTTCCGCCGTTTCAATCAAACCGGCAAGCAGGTGCTTGTAACCCCGCGCAACCGGTTCGTTCACGCGCAGTCCAAGCTCCGCTTCTTCCAGGAGCTTGAGCTGAATCGAGACATCCACCTTGCCCCGTGCAAGGCGCTTCTTTACGATCGCCTGCGCCTCGCCTTCGTATGCACTCATGGAACGAGGCGTACGCAGCCTGACTTCGCAGAAGCGATTGTTTACCGATCTGGCTTCGACCACTGCCTGGAATCCCGAACTTGCGGCCTCGCCACGGCCGAAACCGGTCATACTTTTTATCATGACGTTTCACCGGAAGAAAAAAAGCCGGGCGCGACCATCGCCCCCGGCTTGAAAATGCAGCTTGGCGGAGAGGGTGGGATTCGAACCCACGGTACCTCTTCCGAGGTACACACGCTCTCCAGGCGTGCCCTTTCAACCACTCAGGCACCTCTCCTTACATAATGACCAAGATTCAGAAGATACGCATTTTGATCCGGAGCTCCGAAAACATCAGACCTCCATAATGTCCTCTTCCTTGCGCTTGAGCATATCTTCCACCTTCTCGATATACTCGTCCGTCATTTCCTGCAGGATATCCTCCCCTTCATAGCGCATGTCTTCCGGGAGGCTGTGTTCTTTCTGGATGGCCTTAATCTCGTCTTTCGTACTTCGCCTTACGTTACGAATGGCCACGCGGGCATCTTCCGCACGTGTCGAGGCCGTTTTGACGAGCTCACGCCGTCGTTCCTCCGATAAGGGTGGGACGGGCACGCGTATCATCTGCCCGTCGTTTGAAGGGTTGAGTCCCAGATTCGCTGCGATAATCGCGCGTTCGATCCCGCCGAGCGCCGATTTGTCCCATGGCTGCACGACGATCAAATCGGGTGCGGGGGCGCTAACCGAGGAGACCTGGTTTAGCGGCATCATCGATCCATAAAACTCCACGTTGATGCCCTCCAGCATCGCCGGAGTGGCGCGGCCCACACGGAATTTGGCCAGCTCGCGATTCAAATGATCGAGCGTTTTCCCCATGTGGTCTTTTGCTTCGTCCAGAAGCAACTGAATGTCTTCGTGTACCATTTTCTGAGCCGTTTACTGAGTGCGCGACAACACGGACAGGGAATGCTAATCGTTCCAGTTGACGGTTGTACCGACGGACTCGCCCTTGAGAACGCGCAGGAGGTTTCCTTTCTCGTTCATATTGAATACGACGATCGGAATGTGTGATTCACGACACATCGTAATCGCCGTAAGATCCATCACTTTCAGGTTTCGCTTCAACACTTCCATCCCGTCGATGCTTTCGAATCGCTGCGCATCCGGGTCGGTCTCCGGATCGGCTGAAAAAATCCCGTCGACGCGTGTTCCCTTCAGGATAACGTCGGCGTCGATTTCCGCTGCCCGCAGCGATGCGGCCGTGTCTGTCGTAAAGTAAGGGTGCCCGGTGCCTGCACCGAATATGATGATACGGCCCTTTTCCAGGTGCCTGATCGCCCGGCGGCGGATGAACGGCTCAGCGATCTGCTCCATTTTAATGGCGGACAACAGCCGCGTATGGAGTCCTTCCTGTTCCAGGGCATCCTGAAGCGCCATCGCGTTAATCATGGTGGCCAGCATGCCCATGTAGTCGGCATGAGCCCGTATCATTCCCTGTGTGGCGGACTGGACGCCGCGGAATATGTTACCGCCGCCAATAACGAGGGCCATTTCGACTCCCTCTTCCACGGCCGCATGAATGTCGGCAGCGTAGGCCTTAAGCACCGATTGATCGATGCCGAACTGTTGTCGGCCGAGCAGCGCCTCACCACTCAGTTTCAGTAGCACTCTGTGATAGCGCAGGTTACCCTGTGCCCGGTTGGTCAACATGCGGTCTTTCGGCTCTGCGCCTGGATAAAGGATTGAAGGATCACGCATTCACGGCCTGAAGGGCCGGCGCAACATACGGTAAGCCGACCTTCCGTTGCAACGTAGATACCCTGAGCGGAAACGACAAGGGGATACCCTGTTCCGGATATCCCCTCGTGCGATGATTCAATCCAAAAGACCACAGTCCTCAGGTACCCAGGGCGTACCGGATAAACCGTCCCATCTCTACTCCCGCTTCCTTGAGCATTTGCTTTACGGTTTTACTCGAGTCCTTTACGAAGGGCTGCTCAAGAAGGACATTGTCCTTGAAGTAGCGTTCGAGTTTTCCCGAGGCGATGCGATCGATGATCTTTTCGGGTTTTCCTTCACTTTCGGCTATTTCGCGCGCGATCGACATCTCTTTTTCCTTGACATCTTCGGGGACTTCTTCCCGGCGGGCGGCGACCGGACTCATTGCCGCCACCTGCATGGCGACGTCCCGCCCCGCCTCCTCAAGCGACCCTTCGCCGGAAACGGTGACGAGGACGCCCAGATTGGAACCCGGGTGGACGTAGGAAACAACGGCTCCCTCATCGTCATCGACGAGAACGATTTCGAAACGTCGAATGCCGAGTTTCTCGCCGGTCTTTCCCATCAACTCCGTAACCTGCTCCGCGACCGTGCCGTCACGAAAAGCAAGCTCCATCAGATCCTCCATGTTCTCCGGCTGCTCCGAAAGGACCAGGCGGCCAATATCATCGGCGAAAGTAACGAAGTCGTCCGTTCTGGCAACGAAATCCGTCTCGCAATTGACTTCAACAATAGCGGCGACTTTCGCGGAATCCGACACCGCCGTTACGATGCATCCCTCCTTGGCTTCACGCTCGGCGCGCTTGGCGGATACTTTCTGTCCCTTTTTCCGAAGGATATCGATGGCTGCATCGAAGTCTCCGTCCGCTTCCTGCAACG
>CAZIIP010000304.1:0-4717 GCA_964539455.1 uncultured Rhodothermales bacterium | reverse complement strand
CGTGAACGTAGCCATCGAGGGTACGACCGTCGGTACGGTCACCGACGTCGAGGGCTATTACACAATCATCAACGTTCGTCCTGCGACGTATTCGATACGGGCGTCCTTTGTTGGTTACACCCCTGAGATCGTCGAGAACGTACGCGTCAGCACAGGTCTGACGACCGAAGTGAATTTCGATCTTAACGAGCAAGTCGTTGAAGGGGAAGAGCTGGTCGTTACGGCCGAGCGTCCGATTGTTCAGTTGGACGTATCGGCGAACGTGGCAAGCTTGAACCCGGCCGAATTCGTCGACCTGCCGGTCGCCGGCGTGAGCGAGGTGATCGACCTGCAGGCGGGCATCGAGCCCGGATTGCAGATCAGGGGCGGCAGCTCCAACGAGATCGCTTTCGTGGTCGACGGCATGAATCTTCGAACCGGCCGCCACCAGTCGCCGTTTACGGGCATCTCATACACCTCCCTCGAGGAGGTTCAGGTGCAGACCGGCGGATTCAACGCGGAGTACGGAAACGTTCGCTCCGGCGTGATCAACGTGACGACCAAAGAGCCGTCCCGTACGCGATACACGCTGGACGCCCTGCTGCGCTATGCACCGGCACAGGCCAAGGCGCTCAATCCGCTGACGCAGCTTCCCGACCAGGACGCTTGCGGATTCGGAACCGACAATGTGGATCCGAACTGTGATTCCTGGTATGTTCGCGGCGGCTACGATCCGGAAACGGCGTTTGAGGGTACCGACGAGTGGGATATCTACACCCAGCGCCAGTACCGAGAGTTCGAGGGATGGAATGCCATGGCCGAAAAACAGCAGGCCAACGGATTCGACGTGACACCGCAGGACCTCTTCGAGTACTTCCAGTACACGAAGCGGAAAGACAACGAAGTCGACAAGCCCGACTACGAAGCGGACGTCACGATCGGCGGTCCCCTGATTCCGGGTGTCGGCAGCAAGCTCGGTGATCTTCGTTTCCTCGCCTCCTATCGCGGCGAGCAAAATGCGTACCTCATCCCGGTCTCGCGCCAGACCTACAATTCGGACACATTTACCGGCAAGGTGCTGATAAACCCGCGTCCCAACATGCGTTTGGCGGTGAGCGGTATGTTTGCCTCGCAGCGCTCCATGTTGAGTTGGGTAGGCCAGGAGGCCAACGGATACAACGGCTGGATCTCACGTTATCCCTGGCAAGGGAATGCGTACGTGGTTTCGACGAACTCCATCCGTGGACGGGTCGAGTACTCGAACGCCTACGTGGGCAGTTCGCTCGTCGAGCATGGCATGCTGGGTGCCACATTTACGCACTCGATCAACGCCAACACGTTCTACGAGATCAGTGTCCAGAACATGGACTCCAAGCACCGCTCGCGTTGGCCAATGCTGCGCGACGCGACGTATATCTGTCCCGCCAGCGGCGTCATGGAGTTTGCAGATGGAAGCACTGAAATATGCGCTCCCAACGAAGGCCGCTCGCGCCTGTTTACCGACAACTTCGGTACGCTCAAGCCTGAGTTTGCAGATCGCGTGGGAGTCGACCAGAATGGTAACGGCTTCATCGACGTGATGTGCTTCGGCGGCGACAGCGATCTCAGCGGTGACGGTGAAATCCGCCCGTATTGCGCGGGTGAGGAGCCCTTCGGATGGGGCGCCATCGGCGGCAACCTGCTGACGGGTGAGTCCACCGGCGGTCACTGGCACCAGTCGCGCGACACGACGGACATCAGCGTCTTCACGGGACGGTTCGACCTCACAAGCCAGGTCAACCGGTTCCTCCAGTTGAAGACCGGTGCGGAGATCAACATCAGCGAATACAACGTCAAGTATCGCCAGATCAACGTCGACCTCGGCGGTCAGCCTGGAGACGAGATCTGGAATCGAACCCCGATTCAGGGTGCGGCCTATGCGCAAACCAAGCTCGAATTCCAGGGCATGATTGCGAACGTAGGCTTTCGTCTGGATTACATGGATCCCAATACCGAATGGTGGGATACGAGCAATCCGTATGCCGGCGCTTTCAGGGGTCAGATCGAAGACCTCGATGAGCAACTCAACAAGATTGAGCCCGATGCGCAGCTTTACGTGAGCCCGCGTGTCGGTGTCTCCTTCCCGATTACCGAAAACAGCAAGCTGTATTTCAACTACGGCCACTTCAGGCAGCAGTTGGAAGCATCCGACCTTTTCGGTTATCGCACGACGCCGGCCGGCGGCGTGGATGAGTTCGGCAACCCGAACCACCCGATGCCGAAGACGGTAGCGTACGAACTCGGGTTCGACCAGAATGTGTTAGACCGCTTCCTGCTGCGTGTCTCCGGTTTCTACCGGGATATCCGCCAGCAGACGCGTCAGGTATTTTTCACAAGCCTCGGCGGCGTGGTTAACTACGACGCGCGGCGCCCGTGGAACTACGAGGATGTGCGCGGTTTCGAGGTATCGCTGAACAAGACCAGTGGCCAGTGGTTCAGGGGCTTCATCAACTACACGTTCTTGCAACAGAAGAGCGGTAACTTCGGTTACGGCACCTTCTTTGAGAACACGTTCGAGATGATCAGGTACCTGGAGAGTTCGACCGACTACCGGATCAACGCCCCGATCGCAGAGCCGTTTGCACGCGGGAACCTGATCTTCCTCACACCTACGGACTACAATCCCATCCTTGCCGACTGGCGGATCAGCCTCCTGGGCGAGTGGCGCAAGGGACAGAAGTTCACCTGGGCCAGCCAGGGCAACTTCCCCGAGCTGCAGGAGAACGTCCGGTGGCGTGATTTCTGGAACTGGGAATTGCGGTTCACGAAGCATATTGTCTCCTCGCTCGGAGACCTACAGCTCTTCGTCGATGTCGCCAATATCACTAATCGGAAGCACATCTGGGACAACGCCGCCTTCGGCAGCTCCGAGATGGACTTCGATCGTGACCGCTACTTCTGGTCGCTGCACCTTCCCGAGGATATCTATGACGATCTTAACGAGATCGAGCCGGATGATCCGTTCAGCGAGAAGCTGCAGTCCACACCGTACATCTGGATCCCAGGCGGGGACCAGCCCGGTGACTTCCGTGATTCCGACGTCGACTTCCAGCCGATGGAACCCGTTCAGTCACTCAGCACCGTTACGGCCCCGAACGAGATCGCATGGTACTGGGCGGCCGACACGGAGCAATATTCCCGCTGGAACGGCAGTTCGTGGGAAGCCGTACCGGAAGCCGAAGTGGATCAGGCGCTTTCAGACAAGGCCTACATCGATATGCCGAACAAACGGTATAAGACCTTCCTGAACCCGCGTCGCTTCACGCTCGGCGTTCGGATCTCAATCTGACCAGTAGACCCTGGCCCGGCCGGCGGTCCTTCGACCGCCGGCCGGGCATAGGAAACAGAACTGCTAGATTGTCAAGCAAACAAAAAGACTGATGAGAATGAACCTTAAAACGAGCGCGCCACTCCTGGTGTTGGCTGTGCTGCTTGCCTTTGGCTCTACGGATGTCAGGGCGCAGTTTACCTACCAATGGCTGGACATTGGTGAGTACCAGCACAGATACCGGGAGTCCGGCGCCCCAGCGGAGTCGAACGCAGGCATGGAATGGCCGGCAGAGTTGCGACGCTCCGGTCACCTGCGCGGTCGCGGGCACTGGATCGGCGTCCAGGACTGGACGGACGAGCGTGGAGACACGTTCCAATGGTACGTGGGCCAGATCGGACCCCGGCAGCCCGGTATCGACATCACCTATCCCGTACAGAACAAGCTGATTTCCAAGACCGAGGACACGGAAGTCTTCGTCGACGGAGCGCTTTCCTTCGAGTATGTGGCCATAGTTGATGAAGTGGACCCGGGCATTCCGGCCGACCGGATGATCGACAACATCTGGAACCAGCGGCCCGGCGTTACGACCAACCGCAAGGCATACGCCTACACCAACGAGCACTTCGACAACTTCCATGTTGTCACCTACAACTATTGCAACACCGGCAATATTGACGACGACGAGGAGATTGAGCTCGACGGCCAGACGTTGAACGACGCGTACTTTTTCCACTTCCACCGCTGGCGAGGAATTACCCAGCAAGGCTCTGCCGTCGTAGGCGTAGCGCAGATCTGGGGCAAGTACAACATGATCGACATCGTGGGTGACGGTCACACCGAGTACCCGGTCGACTATACGGCGATATATGCCTGGCACGGCCGCAATCCGGACTTCACGCGCTACGACATGCTCGGTGCACCCATATGGGAGGACTCGCGCTGGGAGATTGCCTCCGGCGACACGGTTGGTAGACTGGGTGGCGTGGGCCACGTCGGACGCGTCATGCTCGACGCAGATGCCAGTACGACGGATCCTACATATGTCAAGTGCACGCCCGAGACGCAGGATACCTGCCAGCCGAAGACACTCTTCTGGCTGGATACGGACGAAGCGCTGGCCAGCCACGTAGCGTCGCACCAGGATGCGTACGAGCTCGGCATTCTCACACGTGAGAATCCGAAGTACTTCCCGGGGGGCAATACGAAAGGATGGCCACACTATGCGGACCGTATCGAACCGAACGGCAACTTCTGGAACGGCAAAAACGATGCCAGTTCCGGTAAGCAGGGCGGATTCGCCGGAACGGATGCCTTTGGTCCGTACCAAATGGAGTTTGGTGAGTGCGTCGACCATGCGGCTGCAGACGTAATTGCGGGAATCGGATATGATGCCGCTACCAAAATCGGTCGCGACTGGAAACGTTCCGG
>CAZIIP010000303.1:2722-4737 GCA_964539455.1 uncultured Rhodothermales bacterium | reverse complement strand
CGCCGAAAATGGCCGACTTCTATTCGACGATTTGTGTGACCGGCGCTATACGGACCGGGTGCGTACGCGCCGGCTTGCCGCTCTCCAGCACCCCGCCTATTCCGAAACGCAGGCACAACCGCCGCCTGCAGGAAGGTGGCGGCGATTCGTCGAGCCGGCTGTGCTGGGAGCAGCAATGGGAGCAGTGGTTTATCTCTTCTTTACCGTACGCAGCGGCGAAGGTAACAATTAGGACGGCAGGCAGCTTGCCCGTCGTTGTTCGCCTCAGGCTTCTCGCGTCTACAAACAGATTCTGATACGACCACCCTGTTCCGCACAGCCGTAACAGGTGCCGTCACCGGCCACCGTCACACCACCCTTCTCCTCCGGCAGACGTGACAGGAACAGGACCGGCAATGATGACAGCGAAACGGCACCAGGATACCGATTGTCGATTCCCGAAAACAACACGCCACGAGTCATCATCATACCACCATTCACTCCTATCCTTGACCAATAGATCGTATTAACACTATATATTGGCGAAATTACTACGCAAAACAGTACCTAAAAAATACTAATTAGTGTGTAGGGTAATTGCGTAATGCCTAATGGTTAGCTACATTAATTATTAGCACAGTTAACGTTATACATGTGCGGTTAACCGCTACCGTCCATGACCGATCGGCAGCACACGGACGAGATCCATGACGTGCTCGGCAGTGTTCAGATTGCCGCCACTGCGATCGAGGAGCTGATGGTCGAGCAGTTACATAAGGCAGCGGCCGACGGTTTGACGTTCCAGCAACTGAAGCTGTTGAAGCTAATCGCATCTACGGATTCCTATACGCTCAGTGATGTAGCCGCCTTCCTTGGAGTCAGCAAGGCCTCCGCGAGCAGAAGTGTCGATCGGCTCGTCAAGCGGGGTCTCGTCCGGCGAGATGAAGCGGAGGCGGACCGCAGGGCCATCTCACTCTCGCTGACCGGGAAGGCCGCCCGGCTGTTATCGGCCTTCCAGGACGGTTCGCTACGGGCCTTTCGGTCCGCGTTTGATCGTTTCAAGCGGCGCGACTTGCGGGAGCTGTCAAGACTTCTCGATCACCTGTCCCTTCGCCTCATGGCGTGTAGCAAAGAGGAGGAGGAAGTCTGCTTGCGCTGCGGGATCTATTTCAAACACAAGTGCCTGCTGAAGCAGATCACCGGCCGTGCATGCTATTACGATAAGCACAAGGTTGCCCGTAAAGGAGAGATGTCTCTGGAGAACGCGCGGGTGATCGTCCATGATGATTGACATCGTGCGCAAGACGCACGGACAAAATTTACGAGCTATGTCTCAAGCTGCAGCCATACTGGGAGGTGACACCGGTCTCACCCTCGACAATCTGATGGAATTCCCGGAAGGCCGGCAACTCTACACGTGTATCCAGTGCGGCATGTGCGCCGGGACGTGCCCGTATGGCGATGCGCTTCAGTTCCCGCCGCGACGGCTCATCGCATTGCTCAGGGCCGGATTTATTGACGAGGCCTTCCAGAGTGAGACGATGCTCAACTGCGTCTGCTGTTATGCCTGCATGACGAAGTGCCCGCGGGATATCAAGCTGACGGAGGTGTTGTTGCCACTCGTCAAGGAGCAGGCCTTTCTGAAGCTTGACGAAGTTCCATCCGAACTGCAAGACGCGCTGATGAACAGCCTCCGTTACGGCAACCCGATGGGGCATTCACCGCGCAAGCGGGCCGAGTGGGTCAAAACGTCCGAGGTTCCGGTACGAATCTTCAAAAACGACCCGAGGCCTGCAGATGTACTCTGGTGGGTGGAATGTTTTCCGTCCTACCATCCGAGGGGACAGGACAACAGCCGGGCCACCGCCAAAATCCTGACGGCACTCGGGATCGATTTTGCCATCCTGGGCAACGAGGAGAAGTGCGCCGGCGAGTGGTACCGCCTCCTGGGAGAATCGGGCCTGTTCGAATTCCTGCGTGAGTACAATACGACGATATTCAGCAAATATGACTTCAATCGGATTATTACGGGCGGT
>CAZIIP010000303.1:0-2712 GCA_964539455.1 uncultured Rhodothermales bacterium | reverse complement strand
GTGCGCATGCATACGAGGCGTTCAAGTATCTCTATCGCGCGCACGGATTGGAGCAACCCGTCGAACATACCACCCCCTACCTGGCCCGCAGGCTCAACGAGCTCAAGCCGCTGCTGACCAAAAAGCTGGACTACAGCATCACCTACCACGACAGCTGCACCTTGGGCAGACACAGCGGATTCTATGACGAACCGCGAATGCTGCTCGAGGCCATTCCGGGCGTCAAGCTGGTCGAGATGGAACACAACCGCATGAACGCCATCTGCTGTGGCGGCGGGGCCGGTGGTATGTTTCTGGACACCTACTACATGGCCAACGACCTAGAGCGGCTGTCCGAGCGGCGCATCAAGGAAGCAATAGCAACCGGAGCCGACGTACTGGCCGTCTCGTGCCCCTACGAAATTTCCCGCTTCGAGGACGCGCTGAAAGTTATCGGTCACGACGACAAGATGGTGGTCCGTGACGTCGTCGAGTTGGTGGCCGAGGCCATGGAAGATCCATCTACCTGAAAACCCAAAAAAGAAATGCAGGCGCCATGAACATTCTTGTCATCCTCAAGATGGTTCCCGATGTCGTGGAGGAACTCGAGGTCGCGGACGATGGGAAATCGCTCGACCTGGAGTTCCTGCGCCTGATCGTGAACGACCGTGACGACCACGCACTGGAGCAGGCACTATTGCTCAAGGAGCAGGTCGGCGGTACCCTTACCGTACTGGCGCTCGACGCCCCCGACATCGACGATGCCATTTTCGCAGGCGTTGCAAAGGGCGCCGATCGGGCGATCAAGATCGAGGACGTCGACGAGCGTCTGACGAGCCGGGCGGCAGCCTCCGTGCTGGCCGGCACGTTACCGAGCATCGACGATCTGATGCCGGTCGATCTCATTCTGACCGGTTGCCAGGCCATCGACGATCTGGACGGATCTATCGCTCCCCTCGTCGCGCACGCACTGGGATTGCCGTATGTCGGCCTCGTTACGGGCGTAAGGCCGAACGAGTCGGCCAAGGAGATGACGGTGCTGAAAGAATTCAGCGGCGGCGTACGCGGCGAATACCGTGTCGGACTGCCCGCCGTGCTGGGCATTCAGGCTGCGGAAAAGCCTCCGCGGTATGTGCCGGTCTCAAAACTGCGTGCAGCAATGATGTCGACCGAACTCGAAACCGTCCCGGCAACTATTGAAAAAGCGGCTCCGGAAATCGAGGTGGTTTCGATGGCCCGGCCGGAAGTGGCCGAACGGGCGGAGATACTCAGTGGATCTGCAGACGACATCGTCGATCAACTGGCTGATATTCTGAAAGATAACGGAATCCTCTAAACTCTCAGTACCATGGCTGGAAACGTATGGATTCTGGCGGAAAGCTGGGCCGAAAAGACCTCTGACGCTACCTATGAATTGCTGGCTCTCGGACGCGAGTTGGCCGATGCCCTGGATGTTTCGCTGGAGGCGCTCGCCATCGGCCATCGTGTCGAAACCCTGGCCGAAGATCTCGGTCTCGCCGACAATGTGCTTTGTATCGACAGTCCGGCCTTCGAAGGTCAACCGGCCGACTTGCTCTGCGCTGCGATCGCATCGCTAATGAAGGCGCGTCAGCCGGGGCTTCTGCTCGTGCCGATGACCAATGTCAGTTGGGACGTGCTCGGTCTGCTACCGGCAATCTCCGAGGCGCCGTTTATCAGTCTTTGCACCGATGTGACGGTCAACGCCGGATCCGTCGAAGCACACAGCTTGCTGTTCGGCGGGAAAATCGCTGCAGTCACGCGGGTTGTGGACGTACCGACGGTACTCGGTATTCAGCCGGGATCCCGGTCCAGAGATCGTGGTGTCGGCGACGGAGCGCCGAACGTGGAGCGTGTGGATGAAGAAATCGAAGGCACGGCCGGCGTGCGCTTCGTCAAATACCTCGAACCCGAGGCTACCGATGTCGACATCACCCAGCATGACGTGCTCGTAGCAGTGGGCCGCGGATTACGCAGCGGGGACAACCTGGAACTGGCCGAAGAGCTGGCCGAAGCGCTCGGCGGGGTGGTTTGCAGTTCGCGACCGGTGATCGACCAGGGATGGCTTCCCATGAGCCGTCAGGTCGGAAAATCCGGGGCGAACGTCTCGCCAAAACTCTATCTGGCCCTCGGCATCAGCGGTGCACCCGAGCATGTAGAGGGAATGAAGAATTCCGATCTCATCATCGCGGTGAACACCGATCCGGACGCTCCCATTTTCAATGTGGCCAGATACGGTGTCGAGGAGGATCTCTTCGACATCGCAGAAGCACTCACCGAGCGGCTCAAGGCAGTAAATGCATAGTCGGATTCATGCCGCAAGTAGAAACCATTACGAGACCGATTTTCTATACGTTGCCCCTGTGGCTTACGGTGGTCTTTTACATCGTGGGCGTCTTTGCGGTTGTGCTCTTTCTGTACGGCACGATCCGCAACGTCCGGAAGTACCGGCGCGGGAGAAAAGATCCGGCCGAGAAACTCACATGGCACGGCATTCTACGGGCGGCACCGACCGTCCTTCTCATGCGCAAGCTTTTCCGTGTCGACAAATACACGGCCATTGCGCATTTCTGCGTGTTCTGGGGCTTTGTCGGTCTGGTGATCGCCACGATGATTGTACTGGTGGAAAACGACGTGCTGGCCATCTTCTTTCCCGAATGGATGTTCATGCACGGAGACTTTTATCTCGTCTTCTCGCTGGGAGCCGATATCGCC
>CAZIIP010000302.1:0-4739 GCA_964539455.1 uncultured Rhodothermales bacterium | reverse complement strand
CGTTATAAGGACCAGGACGGAAACTGGGTTGAGCGGACCGAATGGCACCGGCTGGTGGCCTGGGCCCGGCTGGCCGAAACCTGCAACGAATACCTGCAGAAAGGCTCACAGATTTTCGTCGAGGGCCAGCTGCAAACCCGGAGCTACGACGACAGCGACGGTAACAAGCGGTGGACGACGGAGATCAAGATTCGTGAAATGGTGATGCTCGGCGGCAGGGGTGGCAGCACGAACAACGGCGGCATGGCTGCGGAGTCACCTGCAGAAACGTCGGATTCTGATACTGCGGATGATTCATTCGGGCCGGACGACGATCTCCCATTCTAGTCATGCTTCGCGGTTGCGGTTTCGCGCTCGGTTTCGGCAGGACACCGACCAAACCTGTTCTGCCCGGCGACCGGCGTTTGCCTGCCATTGGAGGAATTCCATGGGTAAGAACCCTCTGCAGCGCTCGGATCAAGTATGGTAAATCCGCTCGAACTGGAGCCGTTTCTTGAGTGTGCCGCCACAGATCCGCTGATTGATGTCCGGACGCCGGAGGAATACCGGCATGCGCATATCCCCGGAGCAACCAATTTGCCGCTATTCTCTAAGGAGGAACGAGCCGAGGTCGGCGTTTCTTATCGAAAAGAGGGCCGGAATGCCGCGATCAAGGTGGGTCTGCGGCTCGTGGGTCCCAAGCTCGAGTCGTTTATCGAGCAGGCTTCACCGGTGATCGACGATCGGTGTCTCGTATACTGCTGGCGCGGTGGCATGCGGAGTGCCAGTCTGGCCTGGTTGCTGGACTTCTACGGCTATGAAGTCCACACGCTGGAAGGAGGATACAAGTCCTTTCGGCGCGGAACGCTCGACCTGTTCGATTCAGGTTGGAAATTCATCGTGCTCGGCGGAAAAACAGGATCCGGAAAGACCGAGATCCTGCACGAACTGAAGAAACGCGGGGAGCAGATTGTCGACCTGGAGGCACTGGCATGCCACAAGGGATCTGCCTTTGGGGGACTCGGACAGCCGGATCAACCGTCTCAGGAGCATTTCGAAAACATGCTCGGCCAGTCGCTCAGGGCACTGGATCGGACGCGTCGTATCTGGATCGAAGACGAAAGCCGGCATATCGGCAGGAGGATCCTACCGAAAGGGATTTGGGAAGCAAAAACGGCATCCCCTTTGTTGTTCCTTGAAATACCGATAGAGGCCCGCGCCGCCTATCTCGCAGAAACCTACGGGACGGAGAAGACCGAGGGGTTGGCCTATGCCATTCGCAAAATCGAGCGCCGGCTCGGCGGCCTGGATACGCGCAAGGCACTCGACGCACTGCTTGACGGTCGGCTGGAAGAGTCCGCGGCCGGCGTGCTCCGGTACTACGACCGCGCGTACGCGTATGACCTGACCAAACGTCCACAGGAATCAATCTCCGTCATCCCGGCCTCGAAAATCGATGTTCAGGCCGCTGCCGACCGGCTTCTGGCAGTCGCCCAAAAATTGAAGAAAAGCGACAAAGGATCGTCATGAAACTGACACAATACAGTCACGGTGCAGGATGCGGATGCAAAATCGCACCCAACGTCCTGGAACGGATTCTCTCCGGCGGCTCCTCTTCCCCGGCGGTCGAGGCTCTGCTAGTCGGCAACGAAGCTTCGGACGATGCCGCCGTATTCGATCTGGGCAACGGGACGGCGGTAATTTCCACAACCGATTTCTTCATGCCGATCGTCGACGATCCGGCCGATTTCGGCAGGATCGCAGCCGCAAATGCGCTCAGCGACGTATACGCGATGGGCGGCAAACCGCTCATGGCGATCGCCATCCTCGGTTGGCCGCTCGACAAACTGTCTGCCGATGTCGCGCGCCAGGTAGTGGACGGTGGCCGGGAGACCTGCCGTAGTGCCGGCATTCCGTTGGCCGGGGGACACAGTATTGACAGCCCGGAACCCATTTTCGGTCTCGCCGCAACCGGACTGGTGGACTCGGACCGGCTTCTGCGCAACGACACCGGAGTGCCGGGCGACCTGCTGCTGCTGTCGAAACCACTGGGTATCGGAATTCTGACGACCGCAGAGAAAAAAGGACTACTGCCTGATGAGTTGAGAGGTGTTGCTGCGACGCTCATGAAGCACTTGAACAGCGCCGGCGCGGAGCTGGGTGGAGTCGACGGCGTGCATGCCGTCACGGACGTGACCGGTTTCGGACTGATGGGTCACCTGATCGAAATGTGCGGCACACAACTCGACGCCGAGATCGAATGGCCACAAATACCCACGGCCGCCGAACTCGAGCCGCTTATTCACCAGGGATGCGTGCCCGGCGGTACGCACAGGAATTGGGCAAGTTACGGTGCAAAGGTGGACGAACTGAATGACATCGAGAAGGCATTGCTCTGTGATCCACAGACATCGGGCGGGCTGCTCGTAGCTACGTCACCGGACTCGCTCGAGCAAGTCCAGGCCGTCTTGCATCACGGACACAATGTTGGCGCCCTGCATCCGATCGGCCGGCTCACCGAACGATCTAAAGGGGAAATACGTATCCACATCACGCGATAGCCTGCGAATTCATCAGCGCAGCAGGCTTGAACAGGCGCCGGACCGTGATTCCTTACATTTTCGTATTCTCCATTTGAGAATCGCTACAATCACGTGGAAACAGATCCTTACGACCTTACATCGCCCGCCAACGGCCTCAACGGTTTGAACGACGGGCAGCTCCTTTGGTGGATCCTGTCTTTGGCTGCGTTACTCCTGCTGGTGGGCGCATTCTCTTACTTCGCGTCGTTGAGGATCGAAACGATCAGATCCGGCGCCCCGCATGACAACGGAGAAGGATCGGGCAAAGGAAACACGATCGATGCCATTTCGCGTTTGCGTCAGTCGCGTCTCGCATCCCTTCTCGCGGCGTTTCTGGCCTCATTTTCAGGATTCGCGCTCTCTCTGTACCTCCCGATAGTACAATTGAATCTGGCCCTCCCGGCTTGGGTAGTGTGGTCCGTCATCGAGGCCCTGGCTATTGGTCTCGGCGCCCTCGTCCTGCAATCCCTGGCCCACGGATCCGCCCGGCCCGACGCCTCCGTCGCGAACAGGTGGTGGCTGCAAACCGGCCGCATTTTGCTCATCGTGCTCTATCCCATCATCATCCTGCTCGATCGTTTGCTGGTCCATCTGTCCGAGGTCCAGCGCATCCGCATGGTGCTCGACAATGAGAGCCGCGAGGAGATGGATAACGATGCGGGGGTTCTCGAAGAGGATGAGGATCAGTTGGGGGACTTCATTGCGAGTTTTCGCGACAAGGACGTGGAAGAAGTCATGACCAGCCGGATGGATATCTCGGCAATCCCGACTACGGCCACGCTGCAGGATGCGGTCGACATCATCGGTGAAAGCGGCCATTCCCGGCTTCCGCTCTATCATGACCATCTCGATCATATCGAGGGCATTATCTATTCGAAGGACCTGCTTCCTCTTCTCGTCAAAGGCAACCCGGACATCCGGCCGAACTGGCGTCTCATTGCCCGTGAGTCGCTGTTGGTATCAACGGATCAGTCGATTGAAGATCTGATGCGGGCGTTTCGGCTCGGAACGACGCACATTGCGGTAGTAGTCGACGAGTTCGGCGGTACGGAGGGCGTCGTGACGCTGGAGGACGTGCTCGAGGAACTCGTGGGCGAAATCAAGGACGAGTTCGATTGGGATGAGCCGGTGCTATTCGAGGCCATCGACGACCAGCATATCCGATTCGACGCCCGCGTGGATCTGGATCTCTTCAAATCGGTCGTGGCGTCTCATCTGGGCGCAAACGTCGATGCCGCAATCGACACGGAAGCGTTCGAATTCGAGTCATTGGGCGGCCTCGTGCAGCAACTGACGGAGTCGATACCCGACTCCGGCATAGAAGCCCGTGCTCACGGTCTCGTTTTTCGGGTTGAAGATGTCGACCAGAGGCGCATTGGTCACGTGGTGGTATCGCTGGATCTGACCCGTCCGGACCCGGTTGACAAGCTGGACAAATAAGAAAGCCCTTTTCCATGCTGTGGCCTGCGAATCCAGCGCTTTTTTCCTAGTTTTGCGTCGCCGGTCCGACAGCCGTCTTGCGCACGATTCTGCGTCCGTGAGCGGCCTGATCATCGGGCGCCGTGCCCTTTGGATTCTGGTGCATCGCTAACGGAATCATACGACGACAGATGGCTTCTCTTCCGGAAACGCGCGGTCAGTGGGGATCGCGTATTGCCTTCATTTTCGCTGCCGCGGGCTCCGCGATCGGTCTGGGCAACATCTGGCGCTTCCCGTATTCGGCAGGCGAAAACGGCGGCGGCGCATTCGTATTGATCTACCTCGTGTTCGTTGCACTGATCTGCGTTCCCGTATTGTTTGCAGAGCTCGCGGTCGGCAGAAAGACGCAGCGAAACCCGGTCGGAGCATTCAAGGCGCTCATCCCGAACTCGTGGTGGCCGTGGGTAGGAGGTCTGGGAGTACTCACCGGCTTCGGCATTCTGGCCTTCTACAGCGTCATCGCAGGCTGGACCGCCGCATATCTCTCCAGGGCGGTTTCCGGGACGTTTGCATCCGCGCTGTCCGCATCGGAAAGCGAGGCGCTCTTTGCCGATCTGATCGGCAATCCCCTGATGGCCATCGGACTGACCGCGTTGTTCATCGTACTGACCGTTCTCGTAGTTCGGGGCGGTGTATCGGGGGGTATCGAACGCGCGACCAAGATCTTGATGCCGCTTCTCTTTCTGATCCTCGTCGTTC
>CAZIIP010000301.1:0-4744 GCA_964539455.1 uncultured Rhodothermales bacterium | reverse complement strand
GAACCACGAAGACGGCACGCTGGTCAGGGCGCTCATCTTTGACCTGAACGGGAGGATCGTCCGCCGCCTGGAGGAGGCGCTGTATGCCGGGCCTGAAGGTGCAATTGTATGGGACGGTCGCGATGACCTGGGTGACGTATGCGCTGCGGGAGCATACGTGGTCTGGATGGAGAGCCAGGGCGTGACATCAGCCGAATTCAAGACGGTGGTCGTGGTGTCCCGGCCTCCGTGACCCGGCCCTGCCTATGCAGCGCAAAGCCTATCTGTCAGCCGGTTACGTGACAGGTATGCCGATCGGCCTCGAATGAGATTGCAAGAGAGTCAATGTTCGTTCCGCACTTCAAGTGTCGACACGTGGGACGATGCTGCAAGAGAAGCTACGTTCGGGCCGCACTGCAAATCTCGACAAGGGGAACCGTTTCTCTTCCTCTACTACATCCGGCTGCGGCAAGTATGGCTATTCGACGGCGGCACATCGGAACAGGGGTATATACCCGTCGTTTTACGAATCACTCATTGACGAAAATGGCGGGTTCGAGCCCGCACTTTAGAGGGATAGATTTTGAGCGAAAGCACAGCAACAGCTACAAAAAAGGCAATGGCGCCCATTGCGCTGAGCGACAACGCGGCAGAGGAAATCAGGAAAATCATCCGCGAGAAGGAGATTCCCGCCGACTATGCACTGCGCGTTGGTGTCAAGGGTGGTGGATGTTCGGGAATGAGCTACGTGCTCGGATTCGACAAAAAGAGAGACTTAGATCACGAGTACGAGGTGTCCGGCATCCCGGTCCTTGTCGATCGGCGCCACGGATTGTACCTGATGGGCATCACGATCGATTATCATCACGGTCTGAATGCCCGCGGATTTGTGTTTGATAACCCGAACGCCACTGCAACTTGCGGCTGTGGCAGTTCGTTTGCTGCTTGAGCGGCTGAAGTCGGCGCCTGACCGACCTTATCGTGCGGTCCGGCGGGCATCACGGAGCCGATACCGGGAGGCGTCTCACTGCGGCTATACATGGTACCGACCGCGGGCACTGCGGACACTTGAATACACCACAAAGGGAGCGCAAAGGTAGTTCCCCAAGCATATGGAAGGAAACTTTTCAAATCGCGTTCGCGACGTCATCTCGTATAGCAGAGAGGAAGCGATTCGGCTGGGTCACGACTACATCGGGACCGAGCACTTGCTTCTGGGCATTATTCGGGAGGGCGAAGGCATTGCCGTCAAGATTCTGCGCAACCTGGGTTGTGATCTCTTCAAATTGAAGAAGGCGATCGAAGACACCGTGCGCAGTACGGGCGGGACGCTAACCGTCGGTAATATCCCGCTGACCAAACAAGCGGAAAAAGTACTCAAAATCACCTACCTCGAGGCCAAGCTGTATAAAAGCGACGTGATCGGCACTGAGCACCTCTTGCTCAGCCTGCTTCGAGACGATGAAAACATCGCGGCCCAGATTCTGCAGCAGGGCTTTTCCATCTCCTATGATGCGGTCCGATCGGAGTTGGACTCCATCATCAGTGGAAAATCCCCTTCAAAAGGACAGACGATGGGCGGCGGAAGATCATCAGGACCGAGGAAAGAGCGATCTAAGATGGAAAAGAGCAAGACGCCTGTCCTGGACAATTTTGGACGAGATCTCACCAAACTGGCCGAAGACGAAAAACTGGATCAGATCGTCGGCCGGGAACGTGAAATTGAACGGGTGGCGCAGATTTTAAGCCGCCGGAAAAAGAACAACCCCGTTTTGATCGGCGAGCCTGGCGTTGGTAAGACCGCCATTGCGGAAGGCCTCGCGCTCCGGATCACCCAGCGAAAGGTGAGTCGCAATCTGTTCGACAAGCGGCTCGTCACGCTGGATCTTGCTTCGCTGGTTGCGGGCACAAAATACCGGGGACAGTTTGAGGAGCGGATGAAGGCCGTCATGAACGAGCTCGAAAAGAACTCCGACGTGATTCTCTTCATCGACGAGCTTCACACGATTGTCGGTGCGGGGGGCGCTTCGGGCTCGCTGGACGCAAGCAACATGTTCAAGCCGGCGCTCGGACGCGGAGAGCTGCAGTGTATCGGTGCGACGACGCTCGACGAATACCGTCAGCACATCGAGAAGGATGGCGCGCTGGATCGTCGATTCCAGAAGATCATGGTCGATGCGTCGACACCGGAAGAAACACTGGAGATACTCGACACGATCAAGTCGAAGTATGAGGAGCACCACAGCGTCAATTACCTCGCCGAAGGACTCGAACTAGCCGTTCGGCTGAGCGATCGCTACATCACCGATCGGTTTTTGCCCGACAAGGCCATCGACGTGATGGATGAGGCCGGTGCGCGGGTTCACCTCGATAATATCAAGGTCCCCGCCAATATTCTCGCGCTCGAAGAAAAGATCGAGGCCGTCAAGATCGAGAAGAATTCCGTCGTCAAGAGCCAGCGCTTCGAGGAAGCCGCAAAGCTCCGTGACAAGGAGAAGAAGCTGGAAGAAGAGCTGGAAGTGGCAAAGCAGGAATGGGAAGAAAGCGCAGAGGGGGAGGTTTATGACGTCACCACGGACGACATATCCCGGGTAGTCGCCATGATGACCGGCATACCGGTAGATCGCATCGCCCAATCCGAGGGCACTAAGTTGCTCAACATGGAAGAGGCGCTTGCCGGCCGGGTCGTGGGTCAGGATGAGCCTATCGAAAAGCTGGCCAGAGCGATCCGGCGTACACGCGCCGGCTTGAAGGATCCCAAGCGTCCGATCGGCTCGTTTATCTTCCTCGGACCCACAGGCGTCGGCAAAACCGAACTGGCGAAGGTCCTGACGGAATACCTCTTCGATTCGACCGACGCGCTGGTTCGCCTGGATATGAGCGAGTACATGGAGAAGTTCTCCGTGAGCCGGCTCGTCGGAGCGCCTCCGGGCTACGTGGGTTATGAAGAAGGCGGACAACTCACCGAGAAGGTCCGCCGCAAACCCTATTCGGTCGTCCTGCTTGATGAAATCGAGAAAGCCCACCCGGATGTGTTCAACATTCTGCTCCAGGTACTGGATGACGGAATGCTGACCGACGGTCTCGGTAGACGTGTTGATTTCCGCAACACGATCATCATTATGACAAGCAACATCGGTGCCCGCGATATCAAGAATCTCGGCAAGGGAATCGGATTCTCGCAAACCGTCGAGGAATTCAACTACGCGTCGATGAAAAGCACGGTTGAAGATGCCCTCAAGCGCGTATTCAACCCCGAGTTCCTGAACAGAATCGACGATGTTATCGTCTTCCACCCCCTCGAAAAGAAGCACATTTTCGAGATCATAGACATCATGCAGTCCGATCTGCTGAAGCGGGTACACGATCTCGGTATCGAAGTCAAGATGACCAAAGCGGCGAAATCATTCCTTGTCGACAAGGGGTACGATCCGCAATTTGGTGCACGGCCGTTGCGCAGGGCGATCCAGAAATATGTCGAAGACCCGATGGCCGAGTCGATACTGACCAACGACCTCGGGGTCGGAGATACCATTCAGGTCGACCACAAGAAGAAGGACTCGGAAGAACTCGTATTTCAGGTGGAAAAGACGGAGCCCGAGCCCGCAGCGGAAGAAAACCCGGTCGATGAGGAGGTCGATTCCTCCTCGTCATCGTCTGAGGAAAACGCCGAAACAAAGGACGCCTCCTGATTCCGGCGTCTGCAGACTTAACATGGCTAGGGCCGGTGTCCGTCGAGGAGACCGGCCCTTTTTATTCCCACATCCGTCGGCTCCGCTCGTCGCGACCGTAATACTGCTGCATCGGTGTCGGCCGTTCGCTCTTCATGCGGGTACGCGAGACGAGCCCCATCAGCACACCCACGACAAAGCCGCCGATGTGGGCTGCATATGCAATACCCCCGGTTTGCTCCGTGGTCGCAATCGATCCTATTCCGTTGACCAGCTGCATAACGAACCAGAGGCCGATGGCGAAAAATGCAGGAACGGATACGAGCGTAAGAATGAAAATGGCGTCGATACGGTTACGGGGGAAGAGTACCAGATAGGCGCCGATGACGCCCGAAATCGCTCCGGAAGCCCCCAGATTCGGAATGGTGCCGGCCGGATCCACCGCGATCTGTGCGAGAGAACCGGCCAGTCCGCTGATCAGGTAAAACACCAGAAACCTCGTATGGCCGAAACGATGCTCCACATTGTCGCCGAATATCCACAGATAAAGAAGGTTGCCTGGTTCGGCGGGTGATCCAAGCGACCGTACTTTCGTACCTTGCGTTCGTGAGCAACGGTTTGCCCTTTCCAGATGATCCACGTGGCATGATCAAGCAGGTAGCGGTTATTGGTGTGGGCCTCATTGGAGGCTCGCTGGGGCTGGTATGGAAACGAAAAGCGCCTTCACTTCGCATCACGGGATGCGACGAGCGTGCCGTACTCGATGAAGCGGTGGCCCGGGGGATCATCGACCGGGGATTCGAGCGTGCCTCGGACGCCGTTTCCGGGGCCGATCTCGTGGTCCTGGCCACACCGGTCGATACGATGGCCGGCCTGCTCGCACAGATCGCCCCGGCACTTGGCCCCGGCACCCTCGTCACAGACGTCGGATCGGTGAAATCTCCGACGGTTGCCGAAGCGGAGCGGGTATTGTCCGCACATAATTCGTTCATCGGCGGCCATCCTATGGCAGGCTCTGAAAACAACGGTCTTGCGCACGCGGATGCGTTTCTGTTTGAGAACGCAACCTACGTTCTTTGTCCGCCAAAAGGGAC
>CAZIIP010000300.1:0-4745 GCA_964539455.1 uncultured Rhodothermales bacterium | reverse complement strand
ACCCAGATTGACAAAGCCCTCGTTGCGGCAAAAATCGTAAATGCCGTAGGGGATGACGTATTGGAAACGATCAGCAAAGCTGCGGATTTCGGAGCCCCGATCGGCATTGCACTCGTGCTGACAGACGACAAGAAGCTGCTAGGGGTTGTAACGGACGGCGATATCAGACGCGCGATAGTCGGCAACAAGTCGCTCGACACATCCATCTCGGAAATTATGACGGCGAATCCCGTCACCGTTCCCGCCGGCATGTCGGGAGACGAGATGATCCGCCGCATGCGCGAGCAGGTCAGGACCAGCGGGCACATCCGTGATACGAAGGTCGAGCATCTTATAACAGTGGATCAGGAAGGGCGCGCCGTCGAGGTTTTTAATTCATTCGATCTGCTCATGCGCACCGATATGCGCAATTGGACCGTCGGCGTCCTTGGTCTGGGCTTTGTAGGGCTTACGCTGGCCGTGTCTCTTGCCGAAGCAGGCTATGCAGTACATGGTATCGAATCCAACCGCCGACTGGCCGATAATCTCCGGGAAGCGCAACCGCATTTCCATGAGATCGGATTGGCGCCGCTCCTGAAACACCAGCTCGCCGAGGAACGGTTCACGGTAAATACCGAAATACCTGATGGCATCGATATCTATATAGTGGCCGTCGGAACGCCCGTCGAAGCCGACGTGCCGAACCTGGCCAGCGTGACACAGGCTGCCAGGATGATTGGGAAAAGACTGAAACGTGGCGATCTCGTCCTGGTGCGATCGACGGTCCCGGTTGGGACTACGCGCACAACGGTAGGTCCCGTCCTGGAGGAGGGGTCGGGATTGAAATGCGGAGACGACTTTTCGCTCGCATTTGCCCCGGAGCGAACCGTTGAAGGAAACGCACTGAAAGAACTGCGCTCCTTGCCGCAGGTCGTGGGCGGATATGACGACCGGAGTCTGGAGCTTTCCGCCCAGTTTTTTGGCCGGTTGTCGCCCAATATCGTCCGTTTGGCAAGCATTGAAGCCGCGGAGATGGTCAAGCTGATCAACAATACATTCCGTGACGTTTCCTTTGCGTTCGCGAATGAGTTTGCGATGATATGTGATGCATGGGATCTGGATGCCGTGAAAATAATCGAAGCGGCGAATCGTGGGTACCCGCGAAATGAAATTCCGCTGCCAAGTCCGGGTGTCGGTGGATTTTGTCTGACCAAGGACCCACTGATCTATGCACATGCGGGTCGCGAGAAGGGATATGAGCCCCTCATGCCGGTCAACGGCCGGATCGTCAACCGGAAGATTGTCCGTAACGTTACCACCAAAGTGCTCGACTTCCTCGTCGAGAAGAAAGGAACGGCCGCCGGCGCAAAGGTTTTTATTGTCGGTTTTGCATTCAAGGGTCAGCCCGAAACTTCGGACCTGCGGCATTCGACAACACTGGATCTGTTGCCCTCCCTGACCCGGGAGGGATGCGCACTCTGTGGATATGATCCCGTCGTGCCGGCGGAAGATATCGAGGGACAAGGCGTGCCGGTTGTTGCGCTCGAGGATGGTTTTGCGGCGGCCGACTGTGTGCTGGTCATGAACAACCACCGCACCTATTCCAGCCTCGATCTTTTTTCGCTGTTACCGCTTACCAACAAGCCGGCACTGTTTTTTGACGGGTGGCATATCTTTGACCGTTCGGACGTGGAACAGGTACCGGGCATCACCTATGAGGGATTGAGTGGCGCGATTTGATGTTTTGATGCTGGACTGGGATGGAACCCTGATCGATTCGTTACCCATCAAGATCGAAAATGCGGCACGACTGTTCGCTGCGGTCTTCGATGCCGATCCGGCGGCGGTGAGCCGTAGCTATGGGCACTATTCCGGAATCCCGCGCCGACGTCTCTTCGATGCCATTGCACAGGATTGTCTGGGTCGACCGCTGGACGACGCCGATTTTGCGGACATGAGTGAACGATTCAGTGCTGAAAACCGGAAGCAAATCGCTGCGAAAGGTCGGCTCCGAACCGGCGTTCGCGAAACCCTCGAATCCCTCTCCGCTGCCGGAATCAAGCTGTATGTTTCGACCTCTGCCGTCGAGAATGAAGTCGAACCATTGGTGGAGAAGTTCGGCCTGCGGACGCTGTTTTCAGGGGTTCTCGGTTCCCGCATGGGCTTCGCAAAGGGAGAAGACCACGTCGCGTACGCTGAAAAGGAAACGGGTACGGGACGTGACCAAATGGCAGGCGTCGGGGACGACGTATTGGATATCGATCTGTTCAAAGCAGCCCGAATCGTACCTGTAGGTATCGTGGGGACGAGAACGCGAAAGGAACTCAGTGATCGTGGCGCGGCAATGGTCATCGACCGGATTGACGAACTACTTCCACTGGTTGCTGAAATTGTTTCGTAGCCGCTCATGGTAGACCTGTATGTCGTAATACTTGCCGGCGGTGAAGGAAAGAGGCTCTGGCCGTTGAGCACACCGGAGCGGCCTAAACAGTTTCTCGATCTTGACGGCAGCGGGAGGAGTCTGCTTCAGGCAACGGTGTCACGCGCTGAACGTCTGGCTGATCGGAACCACATCATTATCGTAGGGGGAGCGCAGCACAGCGACCTTTTCGAGCGATCGGTGCCGGGCTGTTCTTTGCTCCTCGAGCCGGTGGGCCGGAATACCGCCGCCGCAATAGGTCTTGCCGCAAACCACATAGCACGCGAATCACCGCGTGCGCTGATGGTAGTATTATCGAGTGATCATGTCATACGCAATGAGGACCATTGGGAGCAGTCGGTGCGCATCGCATTGGACTATGCCGACCGGAACGGCCGGCTCGTAACCATCGGCAAATGGCCGGACAAACCGTCGTCGAATTACGGTTATATGGTTACGAGCAAAGTGCTCGAGTCGATTGACGGCCGAGAGGTGTATGCAGTCGATCGGTTTGTGGAAAAGCCGGATCGGGCGGTGCTGGAAGAGTTGCTTCAGGCCGAGACATGTTTCCAGAACATGGGGATGTTTGTCTTTCAGGCGGAGGTTTTCCTTGAGGAACTCGAGCGACATCTTCCTGAAACCGCTCGTGTCGTGGCCGAGATTGCCGGTAGGCCCGGATCCGAAGATCACGCGTCACTTTATGCTTCTCTCGAACCGATATCTGTCGACCACGGTGTTTTCCAGCAAAGCCGCTGGCTCTCCGTCGTACCGTCTTCGATCGAACGGCTGGACCTCGGGAATCTGGAAGCGCTCCGCAGTATGTATCGGCGCGACGGATCGGGAAATGCCGTATCCGGGATTCATTTCGGAGTGGACAGTGCCGAAAACCTTATCTATTCCGCTGACCCGGTTGTGGCAACTGTGGGCGTAGACGAATTGACCGTCATTGCTACGGACGACGCCGTACTGATCTGTCCGTCACATTTACAGGCAGAGGCCGGCAAGCGAATTCGCCGCTTGATTGAAAAGGGCCGGCGAAGTGAGCCGTTAGATCGTCTCCCACATTCGTAAAACGTACGGGTTTTCCCGCCGTCATCCGGAAAGAATACATCAAACGTCACCATATGCGAGGATTTGCTTTAGTAGCCTCACAGCGTAGCGGATCGACCTGGGTGGTGGATACGCTCAACCGGCTTGAAGGGCTAAAGGTATACGGCGAGATGTTTCTCTCACGTCCGCGTGTCAAGGCTGCGGGTCCCGATGACCGACAACGCTTCTTTATCGCCCGGAAATCGTATTCCGGCCTGCGGAAGGTCCGTCCGTTCGCCACGGCGGCCTACCTGACAGAGCTGCTCGATCAGCCGGATCGCTGCGTGGGATTCAAATTGATGTATTCGCATCTGGTCGCTTATCCGGAATTGACTGCCTTTCTGGCACTCAGAGGACTCTCCGTCATTCATCTCATTCGCGACAACCTGCTCGATCAATTGATATCAAGCGAGCGGGCGCGTCAGAGCGGACAGTTTCATTCCTGGAATCCCGATGTCGCCGCAGGCAAGCGGTTGCGGCTGAAACTCGATACGGCAAGTCTGGTCGACCGGCTTAGTGCCCTCGAACGAAAAAACAACCAGGTTCGGCGTATGATCGCCCTTTTGCGGCTGTCCTGCTTTCGCATCACCTATGAAGAGCTCGTGGCGTCGAACGAGCGGTTTCTGCATATTGCGAATTTTTTGGGCGTCCCGCAGTCTTCAACGGCCACCGACTCCGGACTTTCACGTGTACGAAAGGGCTCTCAATCCGATACGGTAGTAAACTACTGTGAGGTTGTCGCAGTGCTGGACAGCACTCCGTATGCGCGATTTCTGGATGACAGCAATCTGGAGGATCGGATTCCCGATGACTGAGCGGACGAATATGATGCGCGAGGCAGCCGGTAGCGTACGTGTTGTGCACGTTTTGGCCAACACATTCGACCGGGGGGCGCAATGGATGGTCTACCACCTTTTGTCCGAACTCGGCGATCGGTTTCATGGATCGATTATCAGTTTGGCCGGCAAAAAGCAAACCGAGGTGGAGCAGCACTGTGAGGCGGGCGGGATTCCCATACACTACGTCGACAAATCCGGGGGACCGGATCCCGCAGCGGTTTTCAGACTCAGGCGCCTGCTTGCGGAGCACGACCCGGACGTTATTCACACACACCGGATCGTGCTTCCATACGTGCTGGCTGCAGCGTACGAGCGTCGGCAATCGATCGTGCACACGGTGCATAGCCCTGTCTCGAACAGTTTGCCCCTGTCTCAGCGTTTGCTCCTGCGTCTGGGGATACGGTTGGGCATTCGAACGG
>CAZIIP010000299.1:3893-4764 GCA_964539455.1 uncultured Rhodothermales bacterium | reverse complement strand
GAGTCGACGATTCTTTTTCGGGCAACCAGCAACCGGCCACGGCCGTTCCGGCTGCATTGAAGCGAACCACGACCTATCTGGAACACCCGATTTTTCACAAGTATCGCTCTGAAACGGAACTTCTGCGGTATATCGTTCACCTGCGAAACAAGGATCTTTCGCTGACGGGCGGCATGATCCCGCTGGGATCCTGCACGATGAAGCTGAACGCGACGTCGCAGATGATGTCCGTGACCTTTCCCGGCTTTTCCCGACCGCATCCATTTGCGCCATTCGAACAAGTGCCGGGATACGCACGCGTGATATCGGATCTCACAACCTGGCTGGGTGAAATCACCGGCTTGCCTGCCGTATCGCTTCAACCGAATTCGGGTGCGCAAGGCGAGTACACCGGCTTGCTGGTGATCCGTGCTTACCATGAAGCTAGAGGGGAGGGTCATCGGGACGTATGTTTGATCCCGTCCTCGGCACATGGGACCAATCCGGCGAGTGCGGTAATGGCCGGACTGACTGTTGTTATCGTGACCTGCGATGAAAGGGGAAACATTGACGTGGACGATTTGCGGAAAAAGGCGAAGGAGAATCGCGACAGGCTTGCTGCCTTGATGGTGACGTACCCTTCGACCCACGGTGTTTTCGAGGACGCTATTCGGGAGATTTGCGCGGTCGTCCACGAAAACGGAGGTCAGGTGTACCTCGACGGCGCCAACATGAACGCACAAGTGGGCCTCTGCCGGCCGTCCGAAATCGGGGCGGACGTATGTCACCTCAACCTGCACAAAACATTTGCTATTCCACACGGAGGAGGCGGACCGGGGGTCGGACCGATATGTGCGGCGTTACATCTTGGGGCATTCCTTCCCGGTCACGG
>CAZIIP010000299.1:0-3883 GCA_964539455.1 uncultured Rhodothermales bacterium | reverse complement strand
GGCCCCCTGGGGCTCGGCGGGAATACTGCCGATTTCGTGGGCGTACCTCGCAATGTTGGGGGCCGAAGGAGCCAAAAGAGCGACACAAACTGCCATCCTGAACGCAAACTACATGGCGAATCGACTGCAGGATGCCTACGACATTCTTTATCGCGGTAGGGACGGAGTCGTCGCCCATGAATTCATTATCGATTTTCGTGAGATCAGAAAGTCGGTTGGAATCACCGAAGAGGACGTGGCCAAACGTCTCATGGACTACGGATTTCATGCGCCAACGATGTCATGGCCCGTTCCCGGTACTATGATGATTGAACCGACGGAGAGCGAATCGAAGGCCGAACTTGATCGATTTTGCGATGCACTACTGGCGATTCGCGAGGAGATCCGCGAGGTGGAATACGGTATATACGACAAGGACGAAAGCGTGCTGAAGCACGCTCCGCACACCGCCATGGATGTTTGCTCGGATACATGGGACCGGTCGTATTCGCGGGAGAAAGCGGCCTATCCTGTGGACGGCCTTCGGGAGCGAAAGCTATGGCCGCCTGTGAGTAGAATCGACAACGCCTACGGAGATCGGCACCTGGTCTGTTCATGTCCGCCGGTTTCCGAGTACAGCTCCTCCTGAGGCCGAAGCACAAGTCGGCAGCCCCTCTCTGCACCTGTAACGAATCCGTTCGGTACGGCACCTACCACCGAACGACAAGCTGTTTCCAATCCTGTAAACAACTCATCAAACAACTAGAAAATGAAACGACCTATTTCCCTACTTACCGCAATACTGGTGTTCACATTGTTTCCCGGAAATTTCACACTCGCGACTGATACGGATGATACCGACGGTCGGGAGGCAGAGACTTCATTTCAATTGGACCGCGCGCACTCCAGTGTTACGTTTCGCGTGAGGCATCTCGGCATCAGCACGGTGTCGGGTACGTTTGGCGCGTTCGACGCATCGATTTCGCTCGATCCGGCGGATGTGACGACGCTTGACGTTTCTGCGACGATTGATGCCGCATCGGTGAACACCGGTATTGAGCGACGCGACAACCACTTGCGCTCCCCCGATTTTTTTGCAGTCGAGGAGCATTCATCGATCTCGTTTGAGAGCACGGAGGTTCGCCGCGTAGAGGGTAACTCATTTCAGCTCGTCGGCGACTTGACCATCCGTGGTGTAACGAAACCGGTTGTGCTTGATGCCGAAATGCGCGGGCCGGTCAGTGCGATGGGTAAAAATATCGTGGCGTTTACCGCGTCGGGCAGCCTGAACCGGTTTGACTACGGCTTGACGTGGAATCGTATGGTGGAAGCCGGTGGGGTTGTCGTCGGTGAAGACGTGCAGATTGAAATCGAGGTTGAGGCTGCCACTGAGGAAAGTGCGCAAGCGCAGTAAGTCTCGACTGTCTCTTACCAATACCAATACCCGCCTCGGTGCATACGGAGGCGGGTATTTTTATAACCTTCCGGAACCGAGCTTGCTACGCTTCTTTCGATTTTTGCCGGCGTTCTTCCGCACATTTGTCGAATCCTTCCGATCAAGCGATTCCTGCGGAGCGACCAAGACGGGATCCGGCACTATTGCGTTCGTTGCCGGGATCTCCGGTGCAGCAGACGCGGGTACCACTCTGCGATGGTTATTCCCGTGTTCGATCGGCTTCGGGGATCAACTCTCTGCGTCCGCAGCGGTTTTGTCCTCGCCGTACACTTCCTCAAACGGCTTGTCTACGACATTGAACGAGCCGGCCAGATAATCGAAAACCTTATCGTCGAGGATCTCCTTCTCTATTTGCTGTACGCCGTCGGGATTGTACGCCTCGAGTATCTTCCTCATTACATCGCCACCGACGCCGCGCGACTTTCCCATTTCCTCAAATTTGGCATCGAGGTCGGCCGGCGAAACGCTGAATCCTTCGGACGTGACGATCTTGTCTCGGATCAACTGCCAGCGAACGGCCTCTTCGGCGGAGCTTCGCTGCGACTCTCTGAACGCTTCCTCGTCAAACGACTCCGGCATTTCCGTATTCGACTGCCGCTTCATTTCCTGGACGTAGTTGTCGAGATACGATTCGACGGCGGCTTTCGGCACCTCGAACGAATGCAACTTCGTCGCGGCGTCAATCATACTGGAACGAAAATCCTGGCGGACGGCTGCCCCCCACCGTTCTTCCAGATGCTTCCTGGTCCATTCTTTCAGATCATCCAGCGTCTTTCCTTCACCGCCGGTTGCGTGCTCGATGAATTCCTCGTCCAGGTCGGGCAAGATCTGGCGAGAAACCTCTACGACGGTAAGCTCGAGCCGTCGCTGTTCCTGGTCGGCTTCACCTTCCGGCGCAGGAAGGGTAGCCTTCACCACGTCACCGGCCTTGGCCCCGACGAGTGCTGATTTCAGCTCGGGCAAAATGTCCGGATTGCCGAGCGTAATGGATACATCCTCCTGGCGTTCACCTACCACCGGGGTGTCGGTCGCCAAATCGAGCCGCTGAATGTTGCACTTGACCACATCGGACTTTCCCGCCGGACCTTCATGGGTCTCGGACTGCGCGTGGTTCTTGCGATGCTCCTCGATCTCTTCCTCGATCTCTTCATCATCGATTTCGTGGCGTACGCGGGTGACCTCTTCGCCGCCCATTTCCTGAAGTTCAACTTCCGGCTTCACCCCGAAATTGATTACGGCGTGGAGGGCTCCAAACGGTTCGTAATCGAACGTGTCCATCTGAGGTGCGCCCAGGATGTCGTATGCGTCGTCCGACGCAACGGCTTCCTCAAACTTTTCCTGAATCGCCCTCTCTACTACCTGTAGCGCGATACCCTTTCCATACATTTTTTTGACGACCGACAGGGGTACTTTTCCAGGTCGGAAGCCTTTCATGGAAAGGCCGGACCGATACCGTCGCATCTCCTTGAGAATGTCGCCATCCAGATCCTCTGCGGATGCTTTCAGGTCAAATGTGTAGTCAACCGATGTGCGTTCGTTGATTGATATATCCATACCCGAAATTGGCTGCGGTGGTACCTGGCGTTCACAAAGGCTAATTCAAACAGGTGACCGCCAATTTGGATCCTTGCAGTACGCCCGGTATGGCTGTCTTCGGAGTGGAGTTCGAATACAGGGCGGCGTTCCGTATCGCGTGGAACGCCGCCGTGTCCGTGTTTTGGCCTGAGTTGGTGTCTAGAAGTCAAATCCGATGGACAAATACGTGCGTCGCTTTCCGAAGCCGTGTCCGTCAAAGGGCCAGGCAAAATCGAGTTTGACCGGGTAGCCGAGGAGGATTGTTCGCAGACCTAAGCCACCGGCTACGATGAGGTCGTCCAGGGTTCGTCTGCCCGTTTCCGGATCACGCTCCGTCCATAGATTAAAGCCGTTTCTTTCGGTGACCTCCCGGCCGTCGGGCAGATATCCGAGAATACGGTCGCCGCCCCACACGGATCCTGCATCCATAAATGCAACGCCTTCCATGTTGTACAGGGGAAAGATCGGGAGGGGACCCGGCAGCAGTGCCGCTATCAGCGGGAATCGGAACTCGGCATTGATCAGTCCGAAATACGGACCGTTCTGGGTGTTGAGATCGGACCCGCGTAGCGGCATCACCGCCGTCGCAAATACGAAATCCTGGACTTCTCTAATTGGGAAGCCGTACTGCTGGTCGAAGAAGCGATTAATCCAATTCTGAACACCGGCGGTGTAGAACAACTGCGGACTCCGGCCGAAGGAGGCCGCTCCCGAGGCCCGGGTGGCAAACGTATAGCGTCCTGCATTGTCGAGGGAGTAATACCACCGCGCATCGGCAAGTACGGTGCCGAACTGGACGGGATCTTTCTCGAAGCCGATTGGAGCGCCCGAAAGGCTTACCGCATAGCGGTGCCCGCGAATGGGAGACAGCAA
>CAZIIP010000298.1:0-4782 GCA_964539455.1 uncultured Rhodothermales bacterium | reverse complement strand
CAGCGAGCAATCCGCCAGGCCTGTTGGTGTTCAGCAGATCCGGTATGTATGGAGGCAGGTGATAGGGGGGGACAGGGCCCCGATTCTCTCAACCTGGCCGCCTGCCACAACTGTGCCCTGACTCCGGAGACGTCATGCGAACACTTCAATCGCTTCTTGGATCGGGGAGTTATTGTTGGAGTGGATTCGGCGCATATGGGCAGTTTCTTCAGCGAGATGCTCATGTGAAACTGATCATTAATGCGTATTGATCAAGCTAGAAAATATCCGATTTGTTTAGCATTTTGCATATTCCGACGTTTCCATCCACCAATAATTCCACCTGATATGCTCAAAAGGGGGACGGCAAAAGGACGTTAGTGCACGGCGTGTAGGGCAAACCTGCCATTCCTGTAGGTTATTTCCGGCATTTGGAGCGGCAGTGCTGTCACGCCTTTTCCTTTCGGAGGAAGAGCCTTCTTCCCCAAGAACGGCTGGCCCGGCATCGACTGCGGAGCAGCGGGCAGATGCAGCAGTCGAGTTTCCCGGAGTGGTTGGGGGCAGCGCGCGCCGAAAGTTCAGCAGAGGGGCCTGAGAGATCTGCACGGCCGGTGTGACGGGGGCGGGCTATCCGGGTCAACGCCCGGACCCCGATACCCTGCCGCCTTTGCGGTATACATGTTGGTCGGCTTGTATGGCAGATCGCTGGAGGCAACCGAAAGCCCCGTCTGACAAGCTCATCGCGCCGCACCCTTCCCGCCGAGACCCAGCCGCGCGTCCATCTCGAACGGCTTCGGACTCCCGATCTCCAGCTCCCCGAAGTCCGGGTGCGTCGGATTGATCAGATAGTTCGACTGGACCGCCACCACGGCGCTGGGCACTCTGAGGACCACCGATCGTTTCGAATCGAACCATCTCGTTCCCAGTTGCTGCGTTTCCCGCGGCCACGGCCACAATTTCCAGTTTTTCGGCAGTTCGTCCTCTTCGATGCGCAATAGATGTTCGCTCGTGAACCGAATCCGGATCGCGAGATAGGAAAATGACAGCAGCTCGGCATCCTCAAGGTGGACCATCGTTTCCAGCAGCGCCAGGGCGGGGCTGTCGGCGGCATAGACGACCGGGATGCCTCTCGTATGCCACCGTCCACCGGAAAGCATCGAACCGTATCCGCTCAACGCACGGTCGCGGTATTTCTCCTTGGTCAATCTCCAGGCCTGGTGGGTCACGATCGGAGCCGTTCAGCCGCCCGCCTTAGGCAGGCATGGTAAATTCGACGGCGTAGAGCATGCCCTCAACCTCCCGGGCGCCCGGTTCGGTGTCTGTCCGTGCAAGCGGCGACTCGCCCCCGAGTAGCGTCTTGGGAGCCGTCAGCCATGCAACCGCGCGCTCGGAATTGCCCTCGAACACCACGTGCGCAAGCTCCAGGATGCGCGCAAGGCGAAGCAACCGGTCAGATTCCTCCGACTCCAGTTTCCCGGCCTGTTTGCGCCGGCGCAGCGTGCGCTCCGAGATCAAAAGCAGCGCGGCCAGATCGCGTGAAGGAAGATCCAGCATCGAACGAAGACGCTCGTAGACGTCGAACGGCAAGCCCTCGCGGACCGCCGTCACCAGACTCGCGTTCTCGATCCCCAAAAACGCCGCCAGGTCGGTATGCTCGATGGTAGGTGGTGCAACCTGCATGGTTGTATGTCCTCGAATCAGATAATCCAGCTCTTGGAAAGTAAACGGCCATATGGCCACATGGTTTCGGCATATGGCCGCATCGGATACTTCGCATCTTTGGAGTGCCAGGTTGAGCCTGGTTAGTTGAGAAGCATTAACCAGGTGAATCGCTCGCTCGACATGCAGGCTGCCGGACCATAGAAGGGGCAACCCGCCTGTCAAGCGATGCAGATCCGAGAAAACGTAGTTACCGAGGTTTTGCAAAAAACGGCCAACGTGCCCACCGACGCAGCGTCTCACCGCCAAGCCGGCCTGTTCTGGGCCTACTGAATATCCACCGTCAACCCTCCATAAATCATCCTTCCGTACAACGGGGCGTAAATGAAGGCGGCATCGTCCAGGTGTTTTTCATCTTGGATGTGATTCGTCAGATTGTCGATGCCCGCATACAAGTTGTACTGGCCGATCCGTCGGGCCACTCTCGCATTGAACAGCACAAAAGGATCGGTCTTTTTGATCTTGGACAGATCTCCAACAACTGGATCGACATCATCAGTGTAATAATCGATATACATGCTGCCCTGGAAATCGCCCAAGAGTGCAATACTCCAGTCGTTTCGACTGTACTCGGTCTTCAGATTCCCGGTAATCGACGGCAGGCGCGATATGTATCTGCTATCCTCCTCATAGGGCGTACCGGCCCAGTCTGCGCGAGGATTTGAGTATTCGCCATGGTTGAATGCCACGTCAAGACCCAAATCGAGATGTCCCCCGAGATTCGCTACAGCCGACATCTCTATTCCCTGGACAACCGCGTCGTCGATGTTTTCCCATTGATAGTCGTATCCCAATGCTGCAACAGCTGCTTCGGCATCGGTAAACGCAATCTTGTCTTTCAAATCGGTGCGGAACAGATTCATATTGACGCGAAAGGCCGCGCCGTAGTAATCCAGGGACAGGTTGTAGCTGACTGACCTCTCCGCATTCAATGAGGACGACTTCCATACCCTTGGGGACCCGCTACAGAGATGCAGGTCCTCGGAAAAACCGTATGGTGCACGAAATCCGGTGCCCGCATTCGCCCGTAGCGAGAACCTGTCGGTCAGGTCATATTTGATCGCGAACCGCGGGCTGATACTCGTCTCCCGGAACTCGGTCTCCGGAAACGATGAGATGTCAGAGACCTGCTGATCGGCCGTGTACTGTTCGCCGGAGTTGTGATTGTCTACACGTATGCCGGGAACGATCGTCAATCGCGTGCCGGCGGTCCATTCATCCTGGAGAAAGACGCCAAATTCGCGAGCATACTTCTCACTGGTAGATTGGTAACTCTCGCCGTAGAAGGGATTGTCGGGATTCACGACGACATACATCCCCGACTCCTCCAGATCGTCGAAGTAGGACTGAAATCCGACAAGAAGACTGTGGTTTTGTATCCTTGTCGCGAATGAAAGCGTAGCACTGTAGGAGTCTTCTCCTGCCAGGTAGGGTCGCATGTCGCGCAGATCCGGCAGAGTTCCGTCGTGCGTAGCTATATAATCGCCGAGATAGGTGTCATTCGTGGCATCCCGGTTGTGTCTGGCGTAAGCAAGGCCGAAATCGATTTCAGAGGTGAGCCCGATCTTTCGATTGTACCCCAGGTCGGCTTCGTACCGTTCGGTAAATATGACTTCCGTTCCGT
Organism: uncultured Rhodothermales bacterium; assembly: GCA_964539455.1. Classification (GTDB taxonomy): domain Bacteria; phylum Bacteroidota; class Rhodothermia; order Rhodothermales; family CAYLXM01; genus CAZIIP01. Next base: position 1,460 of record CAZIIP010000298.1, on the reverse strand, counting down.
CGGTAAATGGATTCCGGAAGTAATCGTCCGTTATCGTTCCTCCCGCTCTTTTTTCAAGAATCGACTTGCCGCGTATAATCAACTGATCTTGCTCGGATATCAGGCCATCCATAAAAAGCGAAAAACCGGCGTTGGTCAATTTGCCGGCAACGCGGTCGGAGATGCCGTCTGCTTTTTCGACCTCAATCGGTGTAAAGCCGGCAGCCGTTTCGTCGATCGCATCTCCGGTCATTTGCTGGGCATAAAGACTGACCCCTACGTTGCCTTTCATATTTCGAATTGAGGAGGAAAGGCCGTACCGGTTCGTGTTGTGGCTACCGACCTGCATGTCGACTTTGACCGTGGGGAGGTACGACGGCTCTTTGCTGATGATGTTGATCGCCCCCGCTACCGCACTGCTGCCATAGAGCGCGGATCCAGCCCCCTTGGTAATTTCGATCTGTCCTATATCAATGCTGCCGATTTGCTGCAAACCATAAACACCCGCTAAGCCGGTATAAAGTGGCTTGCCGTTGATCAATACCTGGGTATGTTCTGCGCCAAGTCCCTGCATGCGCACCATGGAGAAATTGCAGTTTTGGCACTGTTGTTCGACCCGGACTCCCGGAATGTTCTCCAGCGCTTCGTATACGGTGGCGGCGTTCTTGCTTTCAATGTCACGTGCCGTGATAATCTCGGTGCGCACCGGAACGTTTTTGACGTAGTGTTTCGTCCTCGTCGCCGTCACTACCACCTGTTCCATATTCAGCACGTCGTCTTCGAGCACAAAATCGCTTTCGACCGGCGTTCCACCCTGGAGTTGGACGGTCTTTTCCATTGGTTTGAAGCCCATTGCGTGAGCCACCACGACCGTTTTGCCCGCGGGCAAGCGGCTCATCTCGAAGCGCCCCAAACCGTCGGTCGCGGTTCCGATGTTGGTTCCCTTTATTACGACGTTGGCATATGGGATATTCTCGCCGCTCGACGCCGACGTCACCTTACCTAGGAGAATAGCATCGTTCTTCTCCTGCGCAAGTGCGCAGAAGCCAGATGACCAAACGAGGAGGATCAATATGAACTTGATTGTCGGTGCGTTACTTCCGGTCTGTGTGGGGTGCAGCATGGTTGTGGTGGAGTTAGGATTGAATCATTCCGCGATCGCTGCCGCCAAGGCTGCATCGAGCATCGGAATGATATTTTCAGGTGAGTAGTAGCCGGCCAAACGGCCGATCGAGCTTCCATCGGGTGACAAAATGACGAGTGTCGGTGGTGACTGCGCGCCGAAGCGGCCTGCCCAGGCCGCCTCCGAGAGCCGGTACGGGCCGACGCGATGAATCGTATCCTCATCATCGAAGACGAGCCGGGTACGCACAAATGCAGCGAGTCGCTCCCTGACTTGTGGATCCGAGAAGGTCTGCTTTTCAAGTTGCCGGCAAGGCAAACACCACGGCGCGGATACGTAGACGAGAATTGGTGCGCCG
>CAZIIP010000297.1:0-4794 GCA_964539455.1 uncultured Rhodothermales bacterium | reverse complement strand
GGCCCAGTTTCCGTTCGCGATGGTATATCAGTCTCTTCGGTGCGCTGATGTGTCTCTTCATGATGTTTCAGATGGACCCCCTGTTTGCCATGCTGGCCATCCTGATGCTCATCGGCCTGTACCGGATTGTCGTAAAACGCCGGCAGAAGGACGATCTGGCGGCGATGTTCGAAGGGGTTCTCACGCAGGCCACGCGGTTTTTGCAGATTCGTTTGCAGCCACGGCGGCTCAAGGGGATGAGCGGGGAGTGGCGGCCGTCCATTCTGATGGTGGACGCGCGAACGTTCGACCGAAAGGCGCCAATAACCCTTCTACAATGGCTCTGCCACCGACATGGCTTCGGCACCTATATGCACTACATCGAGGGACAGTTGAACGTTCGTACCTATCGGGAGAGCAAACTCGTCGAAGAGCGACTGATGAAAATGGCGCGTGAGCTGGACAGTCCGGTGTACATGGACACGATCATCAGTCCCTCCATGGTATCTGCACTTGCCCAGAGTCTGCAGGTGCCGGGCATATCGGGCCTCGACAACAACACCATCATGTTCGAGTGCTCGATACATGACCCACCGGAAGTCTTCGAGGAGGTGGTCTCGTCCTGCCTGTTTGCGGCAAGCACACTCAAAACGCTGCTCGTACTCCGGCACGGTGATCATTTTTTTGGAAAAAGAAGACGGTTGCATATCTGGTTGACCTGGAACGACTGGCCGAATGCCAATCTGATGCTCCTCTTGAGCTACATCCTTTTGGGGCATCCGGACTGGTCCAAAGCGGATATTACGGTGTCATGTGCGTTGCCGGAAGAGGAACTGGAAGACCGCCGTCGCTACTTTGCCGAACTGATACAAACCGGACGCCTTCCGGTCGCTGAACAGAGCATCGAATTTTACCCTGTGGAAAGTGTCTCCGCCTATCGGGAACTGGTGGCACGTGAATCGAAGGATGCGGATCTGACGATTATCGGTTTCAGCCTGAAAGGCGTCCGGGAGAAAGGCGCCGAGCAGTTCACCCACCACCCGGCGCTGCGCGACGTGCTTTTCGTTCAGGCCCCGCAGGAAATCACGTTCGAATAAGTGTGGATGAGCCGATACGGAACCCGTAGTCGGTGTGCGGGTCCAAAAGAATTCGCCTTTCTTTGCAAATTGCCCGTAATCCTCTCGTTCCGGAACCATGGTTAGAACCCTTGCTTTCCTTCTGTTGCTCGTGGTCATAACACCCGTATTCGGGCAAGGGGTCGACATGCGTGTCGATCCCCTGGCCGATCTCGAAAGACAGGTTCAGGACTTGTCCGATCAGGTGGCGCAGCTTCAGGAGCAGTTGGCGCAGGTATATCAACTGCCGCAGATTCAGCAACTCATCGCTCAGGAAGAACAACGGCGTCAACAGGAAGCACTGGAGAAACAGCCACTGGACGTAACGCTGGATATATCGGGAGCACCTTTCAAGGGCGATCCCAATGCTCCGTTGACGATCGTCGAATTCTCCGACTATCAATGTCCGGCATGCGGTGCGTTTGCCAATCGCATCGAACCGCAGGTCATTGCAGATTTTGTGGATACCGGCGAAGCCAAACTGGTCTTTTTCGACTACCCGCTCCAGCGTCACGAGTACGCCTTCAGGGCAGCTGAGGCCGCGCGCTGCGCGGGTGATCAGGGAAAGTATTGGGAGATGCACGACCAGCTTTATGCCAACCAGCAGCAGATCGGGGAGCAACAGCTTCCGGAACATGCCGCGGAAATCGGACTCGACGTCGAGGCATTTTCCGCATGTCTCGATAGCGAGACGCATGCCGACGGTATCCGAGCCAATATGGCGGAAGCGGGTCGTGTGAGGTTGCGCGGAACACCGCATTTTGCCATCGGACACACGACCGGCGACGGCACCGAGGTCCGGGTCGTTCGGGCCATGAGTGGTGGCTCATACCCGAAAATTCAGGAGCTTATAGACGAACTGACGACGGGAGCGGAGTAACGTCATTCATCGGTGACACAGCCGAGAGAGGCGTTCGAGACGCTTTTGATGTACTTGTAGAGCGTACCGCGAGTGGCCTTGTATGGAGGCGCCATCCACTGTGATCTGCGTTGCGCGAGCGTTTCATCGTCCACAGCAATCTCGATCAAATCCTGCTCCGCATCGATCGTGACTATGTCGCCGTCCTGAACCAGGGCGATCGGACCGCCTTCCTGGGCTTCCGGAACAACGTGCCCGATGATAAACCCGTGACTCCCTCCGCTGAACCGGCCGTCCGTAACCAGCGCCACATCGTTGGCGAAGCCGGCGCCGACGAGAGCCGCTGTCGGCGTGAGCATCTCCGGCATTCCCGGACCGCCTTTTGGGCCCTCATACCGGATGACGACGACGTCTCCATGCTTGATTGTCCCCTTTTTCAGTTGGGCGAGCATGTCCTCTTCGGAATCGAAAATTCTGGCGGGACCCACGAACCGCATCCCTTCCTTGCCCGTGATTTTACCGACACAGCCGCCCGGCGCCAGATTTCCTTTCAGGATGTGGAGATGGCCGGACGATTTGATCGGTTCGTCCCAGGGCATGATCACCGTTTGCCCTTCTGCAAGCGCATCGGCATTTTCAAGATTCTCGGCGACGGTCTTTCCCGTAACGGTCAGCGCGTCCGGATGCAGCGCGTCATGCTCGAGGAGCACCTTCATAAGGCCAGGCACGCCACCAACCTTGTAGAGGTCTTCCATCACGTAAGTGCCGCTGGGCTTCATATCGCCGATAAGTGGCGTCTTGCGGGATATCCGGCCGAAGTCGTCAAGGGTGAGATCGACATCGAATGCGCGGGCGATAGCGAGAAGGTGGAGTACGGCATTGGTCGATCCGCCGACGCTTACGGCCACGGCAATGGCATTTTCAAACGATTCGCGTGTCAGGATGTCGCGCGGTTTGATGTCTTCTTCCATCAGGTGCCGTAATGCGGCTCCGGCGGTACGACACTCGTCCCGCTTTTTGGGATCAACAGCCGGCAGACTCGAAGAATAGGGCAGTGAGAGGCCGAGTGCTTCGATGGCCGAGGCCATCGTGTTGGCGGTGTACATGCCCCCGCAGGCCCCCGGCCCGGGACAGGCGGAACGCACAACATCCATCCGCTGCTCATTGGTGATTTTACCGCTCACGTAGGCTCCATACGCCCAAAATGCATTGACAAGGTCGATTTTCTCGCCGGAGGACGTGTATCCAGGTTTGATCGTCCCGCCGTATATCATCAATGAAGGGCGGTTTAGCCGTCCCATGGCCATGATGCACCCGGGCATATTTTTGTCGCAGCCGGGAATGGCAATGAGTCCGTCATACCACTGGCCGCCCATGATGGTCTCGATGGAATCGGCGATGAGATCTCTCGACTGGAGGCTGTACGACATGCCGTCGGTACCCATCGAAATCCCGTCCGACACGCCTATTGTGTTAAAGCGCATTCCCACCATATCCACGGCATGCACACCCTTTTTGACCTCGTCGGCCAGGTCCAGCAAATGCATGTTGCATGGGTTGCCCTCAAACCAGACCGACGCAATTCCGATTTGGGGACGCTTCATATCTTCCGAGTCCAGACCGGTAGCATACAGCATGGCCTGTGATGCACCCTGGGCTTTGGACTGTGTGATTCTCTTGCTGTACTTGTTGAGATCCGACATGGCTTTTAGCCCGCCTTGCGGGTCATTGCGTTGGTGTATGGTTGTCTGTTGCTTGGAAGGCCGTTTTCACCTCGCGTGTGCGCCAAGCTAACAAAAGGACGGCTACCGATCCGCATACGTTGTAGATTCGGTGGCCGTGTAGCGGGCCGGTCGCTGCCTGCGTCCATGAATTTTTGATTGTGTCAAGGTCGAACGTCATCGCCTCGGGGACCGGCACCGCATCGTCCAATCAAACCAAACCATGCAGACTGCTGACATAGCCGTCATCGGTGGCGGCATCATCGGGCTTTCCACCGCATACGCCCTTCTGTCGCGATTGCCGAATTGTACGATCGTGGTGCTGGAGAAAGAGTCCGAGCCGGCCGCGCATCAAACAGGCCGGAACTCGGGCGTTCTTCATTCCGGCATCTACTACACCCCCGGCTCTCTGAAGGCGCGTAACTGCAGGGTGGGCAAGCAGGTGATGGAGCGGTTTTGTGAGGAGCACGGAGTTCCGTTCGAGCGCACCGGAAAAGTGATCGTGGCGACACGCCAGGAGGAACTGCCCCGCCTCGAACGGATTCTCGAACGTGGTCGGCTCAACGGCGTGTCCTGCCGGATGATCGAAAAAGACGAACTCGACACCCTGGAGCCGCACACGGCGGGAATCCGGGCCCTTCATGTGCCGGAAACGGGTATTGTGGACTTCAAGGCGGTATGCATGCAACTCGTCTCATGCGTGTCGGCGGCGGGTGGTACGGTAACGCTCGGCGCCGAGGTGCGCGACATACAGGCTGGAGACAAGCAGGTTCTCACCCGGACCACGGCCGGCGATTTCGAGAGCCGGTACCTGATAAACTGCGGTGGTCTGTATTCGGATCGGCTCGCAGAAATGGGGGGTCTCGATCCGGAAATGCAGATCATACCCTTTCGGGGCGAGTACTACGCGCTGAGGCCCGAGGCGCACGACCTCTGCCGGTCGCTGATTTACCCCGTGCCGGATCCTGCTTTTCCCTTTCTCGGGGTGCACTTCACGAGGATGTTACGGGGAGGGGTCGAATGTGGACCCAACGCCGTCCTGGCCTTCGCGAGAGAAGGGTACGGGCGAACCGAGGTCAATCTGTCGGAGTTCCGGGAAATTCTGCGATTTCCGGGATTC
>CAZIIP010000296.1:0-4810 GCA_964539455.1 uncultured Rhodothermales bacterium | reverse complement strand
TTCGCGATTGCCAACACTGAACGACCCATACAACTTCGTCGACGGTCCGAGCACCCAGTTGAAGCCTGCCTTTGGATTCAAGAACGTGAACGAAGCATCCACGTCCAGCGCTCGTTGGTCGTTGTCGATGCCGGCTACCGTGTAGTCAACCTGGCGCAACTGAACGTCGCCGAATAGCGAGACATTGGGAGAGAGTTGCACGTTTGCTTTTGCAAATACGTTTGCATCGTCCTTTTTGCCGGTATTGTCATAGTACCGGTCGCGGATATCGATATCACGCGCAAATTCCGCCCAGATGATCTCGCCGAAGTGGTCACCGTCATAGAGGTTGTAGGCACCGCCGATCGTGAGATCAACCGCTGGGTGGTTGAACATGACATTGGAGGTGAATCCGTAAAAATGATTGTCAAGCCGGCGCCGGCGGATAAAATCGCTTTCCTCAATACGCTCGGAGCCGATCTCCAGCGGCTCCAGACCGTAGCTCGCGCGACTGTCGTCCCGCCGAAACTGCTCGAAATATCCTTGCCCACGGGTATAGTGCAATGCACCGTTGACCAGCAGCGCCGGATTGAACTGGTGAATCAGGTGAAGCTGGTAGTGGGATTGCGCATAGTCGTCCACCTCGTTCTCATACAGGTAGTGGTTGTAGGTTCGTCCGGCCGTCAGCAGGTTTTCCAGCTGCGCATCGGTGTATCCGTTTCGAGCGGCGTGCACACGCATCGCCTCCACATCGTTCTCCAGCCGGGATTCAGGCGTTCCCCACCACGCCTGATACGTGGTTTCATGTCCGGAAAATGTGATCGCTTGCAGCGTGGTGCGTGTTCCGTAATATCCGGCGGACAGGTAGTAGGACGAGAGATCCGCAGTGGCACGGTCGATGTACCCATCGGAGTTGACCATGGAAAGCCGCCCGTTGATGGACCACCGATCGGACAGCAATCCGGATCCGAGCCGAATGGCGTGCTTTCGCGTGTTGAAGGAGCCGACCGTATTGTCGATCCTCGCATAGGGAGAGGCGCTCGGATGGGAAGTTTTAATGTTCACGGTCGCTCCGAATGCACCTGCTCCATTGGTCGAGGTACCGACCCCCCGTTGGATCTGGATATCTTCTACCGAAGAAGAAAAATCCGGAAGATCAACCCAGAATACACCTTGCGATTCCGCATCGTTTAGTGGAATCCCGTTGATGGTGACATTGATACGGGTCGCATCACTCCCCCTGATTCTCAGACCGGTATAGCCGATTCCGGTGCCCGCATCCGAAGTCGTCACGACGGACGGGGTTTGATCAAGCAGAAACGGCACGTCCTGACCCAGATTTCGCGGCTCCAGTTCTTCGGTGGTGACCGTAGAAAACGCCGTCGGTGTTTCACTCTGGGCCCGCGTCGCGATTACAACGAGCTCACCCACATTTACGGCGCTTGGGTCCATCGCCACGTCAATTGTCGTGGAACCGTCCAAATCTAGCTGAAAACGGCGCGAAGCGTAGCCGATGTAGCTGACGAAAAGGGCGTTGTCGCCGGCCGGAACATCTGAAAGCACGTACCGGCCTTCTCGGTCCGAGACGGTTGCGTTAAACGAATATTCGAGAAGTACGTGCGCGCCTATTAGCGGCTCTCCCGTTTCCGCATCCGATACTCTCCCCTGAATCTGAAATTGGGCATAAGCGGTTGCCGAGAGCGCACAGGTCAGCGTCACAGCGATCAGTCTGGCTTTCCACATTAGAAATGAGGGCGTTTAGGGTTCACTAGTACCCTGCGCGCCAGGGGCAAACGCACAGCTTGCATTTACCACCCTATTGCTCCCTACGGCAGCATTACCTGCATCAGGTTCAACGGGTATAATCTCAGCCGGTCTTTCCGTACCAGCACCCCTGGAAAAGATATAACGTTGTGTTTCCGTCCGTGTTCTGACCGTAATGTCCGGCCGATCGAATATTCACAATCACACCCTGCAAATAACGCCGTTTCCCGCTTCATTGAGCATTGAACACAGGTCACGCATGTGACGTGCAATGCGCAACGCACCGGCCGCTCTCAGACGGCCGGCCTGACCATCAACCACATGCCCGGCTCCGAGAAATCCGATTACATTTGCGCCGGCGGTTGATGCAGCCTTCACACCGGAAATGCTATCCTCGACCACCAGGCATTCTTCCGGGGCTACGCCGAGCCTTTCGGCCGCATACAGATAGAGATCCGGAGCCGGTTTGGGACGTCCTACCTGATCGGCGGAGAATATCCCGCGCCAGTTGAATCCATCAAGACCGGTAACCGCAAGCGATTGTTCAACCCGCGACAAGAGGCTGTTTGAGACGACGGCCTTGTCGACCAGGATGGAAGCGAGCACGGCTTCTACCCCCGGAATCGGCTCCAGGGCTTCATCCAGCACGCGATAGATGCGGGTATCGATCCGCTGCACGATGTCATCCGGCAGCGTTGCGCCTGTCCGGGTAGCCACCTCGGCGATGATGGCACGGGTCTGTTTTCCCGGCGCATCCGCAAGTAAGCTGCTCAACTGTTTTGATTCGGGAATGAATTCCTCAAGGGTCTTGTGCAAGATGCGCATGGCAATCTTCTCGCTGTCAACCAGCACGCCGTCGCAGTCGAATATGACGATCACGTTGTTTCCTCTATCGGTCGAATTTTACGCGCACCAGCGGCCAATCGGTTAGTGTGAACAGGCCCTAATCTATTCTTCATCCAGGTGAAGGACGTACACCCAGCCAGAATTGGATTTTCCAACTTTTTGAAAGCCTTCGGATTCATAGAGTGCTCGCGCAAAGTTGTCCGGTTCGACCGCAAGACTGAGTGCCTGCAGGCCCCGGCTTTTTGCGACGGCAATGAGTGCCCGAAGCAACTGCCTCCCGATGCCCTTCGATCGGTGTTCGGGTTGAACGGCTATGGCCAGCACCGGAGTGTCACGATCAACGAAGCCGTGGCTTTGGTTGCGCGTAAACCAGAATCGGTACCATGCTGCGCCGACGGGTTGACCATTCTCTTCCGCGACAACGACCGTGTCACCGGCCCGTCCCCAGCCCTCCACGTAATGACTGTAATCCGGGTTGCCGAAAAACTCGCGTAACGTAGGCCTGGGCAGACAGGGATTCCAGAAGATCGCCTCGAAGAGCATTTCTTCGAGTATCTGAATATCCTTGGCACCTCCGATTCTCAGTTGCATGTGCCAGAATCGATTTTGCGATTCTCCCGAATCACTCTGGTCTATTCAAAATATATGACGTCGCGACCACGTATGGTTCAAAAGCGTCATCGTTGCGAATTTGGAGTGGCTATCTCACCCGTGATATAAGGAGTCTGTTGTCCCTTCTGCAACTTGTTATCTACGCGCTGGGTAGTTTGCCGTCCCTATGTCAGCGGTTTCACATGATTTTGGCACACTTTCGATTCCTTCCCGTCCCGGTCGTCCGCGAATGCGTTCGCGGCATCTTGTGTGCTTTCGTCATCGTGGGCTTGGGGCTGCCGGAAACATCGGCCCAGAGCCGGAGAATCGTGCCGCTTCGCGATCCGGCCTATGCCACCATCAAACAGTTGCAGCGCAGGGGATTCCTTCTGTCATTACGCCCGACCGCATTGCCCTACACCGAGAATGAGCTCATACGGGCCGTATCGGAAATCGAGCCGTCGGCTTTGACGTCGCTTGAACGCGGGTGGGCCGACCGGCTTGCAAGCCGGTTTGTCGCTTCGGCAGCGAATCCGAGCACGGCTATCGGGAGTATTGCCGGTGATCTGCGCCTTGCGACCGGCAACGCCCGCCGAGCAGATCCGCTCCGGCCGCTGGAAACAAGGTGGGAGACGTACCCCGCAGGATTCGGCGGCGTTTCTGCGTCCAAGGGCTTTGCCTCGGTATCCGCCGGAGTACAATACGACCGCTTTTACGGCAGCGATCACGAGACGCGTCCCGGTGCCCGGTCGACCAAACCACGCATCGAGGACACCTACCTGAATCTCGATGGCTCATTCGGCTCTCTCATGCTGGGCAATGTAAGCCGCCATTGGGGCGCGGTCGGTGAGCCCGGCCTCGTCCAGTCGTACAACGAGCGCTCACTCAACCACTTCTATGTGACCGTTGGTAAGGGACGCTTTTCGCTCTCGGGCTTTCTCGGATCTCTTGCTTACATGGAATTGCCACCTCCGTACCCTACCGGTGCGTACCGATACGTGGCCGGCCACCGGTTCGACTGGCGACCGACGCGCAAATTCACCCTCTCTCTTGTAGAGGCAATGGTATTCTCCGGCGAGACTGCCGGCCCGTCTCTCAAGTATTTGAATCCGGTCCAGGTGTTCATTTTCCTGACGGACAACCGTCCCAAGAACGCCGAGCAAAATGCACTCATTTCCGGATTGCTCTGGTTTCAGTGGCGAAAACTGACGGTCACGGGCCAGTTGATGATAGACGATGTCGCCTTGCTCGACCGTGCCGAACCGCTTGCAGCGGCCGTAAGCGGTTCGGCAACAGTGGGCGGTTTGCTGCCTTCAATGGATGCCGGGGTTGAACTGCTCGCAAGTTCCGCGAGAGCATACAAGGCCGAGCAATTGGAAGGCGGGTATCACTATGAAGGCCGTGGCCTCGGTCTGCCGTATACCGACTTTGTTCAGGTCCGTTCATTTGCAGACCTATATCCGCTGCCGTCACTGATTGTCTCCCCGTCCGTTACCTTTCTTGCCCAAGGAAACGGAATCTCCCTTCTGGATCGATATCCGCCGGACGGAGCACCCTTCCTCTTTGACGGCGGCAGAGCGATCCGAACGCGCCTCGCTTCAGGAGAGCTGCCGACCGAGAGAAGGAGAGC
>CAZIIP010000295.1:0-4851 GCA_964539455.1 uncultured Rhodothermales bacterium | reverse complement strand
ATATGGAGGTGGCAAATACGCTCGCATTGCTGACCGGCGTCGCCCTGCAGCGCCAATTTTTGCTGGAGGCATTCGCAGAGAAGCAACGGCTCGAACGCGATCTCGTGCTGGCGCAGGATATCCAGCGATCATTACTTCCTACCGAAGCGCCTGTTGTGGAAGGCTATGATATTGCCGGGTGGAACATGCCGGCCGATCTCACCGGCGGAGATTTCTACGACTTTATCCCGATCCCGGACGGGCGGACGGGACTTGTTATGGCGGACGCCACCGGTCACGGTATCGGACCGGCACTCATTGCCGGCGAATGCCGCGCAATCCTGCGCGCACTCGTCCAGAGCGACGTGGGTTTAAGTGAGGTCATGTCTCGCGCAAACGGGATACTGGATGAGGATCTGAAACCGGGTCGCTTTATCACGGCGTTTCTGGGGTTGCTCGATCCGGTCGACCATTCCATTACATACGTTTCGGGTGGTCAGGCGCCATTGCTGTTGTACCGCAGCACTACCGGCGACCGTGTTGTCCTGGATGCCACCAGCGTCCCGCTCGGCATCATTTCATTTTTCGACGGCACACCTGCAGCGCCTATTCAACTGACAAAAGGGGATGTGTTTATCCTGCTGACCGACGGTTTTCATGAATGGGCAAATGCAGAAGATGAAGATTTTGGCGTCGATCGCATCTTCGACGTCGTCGAAAAGCATCTGGCCGATGATGCCTCTTCTATTATCCAGCATTTATACAACTCCGTAACCAGTTTTGCTGCCGGAACCCCCCAGGATGACGATCTGACGGCAATCATTGTGAAAAAGCAATAGCTCACCCGGCATTTCTTCCCCCACCATTCATGAACCGACTGGATTTACAGGCCGTCCTACCCGCTTGTCGGCGGGTTGCGGAAACCGTGAGCACGGTGCTCCTGGGTCTGATGCTCCTTGGCACGATTACACGTGCACAGGAGAGCAATCTCTCCGATATCTATGTCACCTTTCGCGAAGATGTCACGTTGCGTGACCTGGCGCGGACCCACCTTGGAGACGCGAACCTATGGCAGGAGATTTTGCGGGCCAACGAACTGGGTTCGGCACGTGAGGTCCAGGCCGGCGACCGGTTGCTCATTCCCAGAACGCTTGTTTCGACGACTACACAGGCCCTGGAAGAAGCCCTGACCGCCATCCAGGAGGCGACTGATGCGGGTGCGCGCCTGTTCGCGCCGGAGTTGATCAACCAGGCGATCAGGCTTCGGGATCTGGCGCTGCAGCAACGCAAGGCACGGTCCTGGCTGGAAGCCCGTTCCTCCGCCCTGCAGGCCGGGGCAGCGGCTAAAAACGCAACGGCAGTAAGTCTTGACGAGCGAAACGTGACCGCTGAGGCCATTTTGTCAGATTTGATCGGATCGGTTCAGGGCCGGCTTCCGGAAGACCTCGTGTGGCATCCCCGCGGTCTCCGCGCCCGTCTACAGGAGGCCGAACGGGTACGAACGCTCTCCAATTCGTTTGCTGAAATCATGTTCAGAGACGAAAGCAGGCTGCGTCTGAATCAAAATTCACAGGCAGTTATTGAACGAATGAGTGTGGACCTGCTCGACAACCGGCAGGTTGCCAACGTGAGTCTGGTCGAGGGCGACGTATACGCGCTTCTCGGCGGCAACCGGGCCCGAAAGGCCTTCGACCTGGAGGTGGAAGGTGTCGACACCTCGTTCGACTCGCGCAATTTCTGGGTCGGGCGTGAAGACGGTGTGTCGCGTTTCGCCAATTACGACCACCGCGAACTCACCATCTCGTCCGGCGGCGAAGAGGTCGCACTCGGGCGCAATGAGGGAACGCTCGTGCGCCTGCTGGCAGCGCCTACGGCACCCCGACAACTACTGGCCGCACCCGTATTGGTCGATCCTGCGGACGAGCGGATCATCTACAATAACGAGGTCGAACTTGCCTGGAACGAAGTCACGAATGCCGTCAGCTACTGGGTGGAGATCGGCGGCGATCAGATCTATTTCGAAACCATTATCAACCGGTGGGGGATCGAAAGCACGAACGTAACCGTCGATGATCTGGAGGACGGCACCTATTATTGGCGCGTAGCGGCCATCGATGAGCAAAATTTCCCGGGCGCAAAGAGTGACGTACGGCGGTTCTCCGTTAAAAACACCGAGCGTCCACCGTTTCTCGTCGTGACCTCCCCTTCGGACGGGGAGTATGTGCGGTTTCCCCTGGTGACCGTCACAGGAGAATCGGAAAACGTTGCCACCGTGTTCGTTAACAGCGTTGCGGTTGAGATGGATGAAGATGGGCTCTTTTCATCCACCATTGCACTGGAGGAAGGTGCAAACGGCATCAACGTGATAGCTATCGACGAACGAGGCGTACAGACGCAAATTGGTCGCTCGGTCACGTTTCTGCCAGACCGGCAGGCGGAGATCGTCCTCGAATTGGGTTTGGATGAGATCGCCCCCGGAACCTACCTCACGGCGGCAAACGGTATTACGGTTGCCGGTACCACGAGTAGCGATTCGGAAGTTGCGGTGCGATCGGATCACTCGGAGACACGCACGTTCACGAACAAACAAGGTGCTTTTCGCATGAGTGTGCCGCTGAAAGCGGAGCGCGAACAATTCGACCTCACGGTTACCACGGCTTCGGGATTTGCCACCGCCGACAGCTTTGTGGTCGTATCGGACGCCTCCGCCCCGCGTCTCATACTGGAGCAGTTGCCCCCCGCAACAACTTCGCTGGAGGCCCTCTCATTTCGCGGAACGGTCATCGGTGCCGAAGTACTTTTGCTCAATGGCGAGCGCGTCGCGCTCGACGGCGGATCTTTCACGGAAGTAGTGGAGCTTTCCGGCGGATCCAACCGGATTGATCTGGCCGCTATCGACCAGGCGGGAAATCGTGCAATAGCCTCATTCGAAATCGTACGCGATCGCGAGCCTCCCATACTGGAAGGCCACACATTCTCATCGCGTGACGTAGAGAGCGGACAGACCATCGCCATCGAAGTTCGGGCCGGCGATGCCTCCGCCGTAAAGCGTGCCGCTCCGTTTGCCGTCACCGTAGGCACCTGGCGTTACGAGAGCGTCCTGCGCTACCGTCCCGCTACGGCCACCTTTTACGGAACCGTTGTGATCCCGAGAGAGGCATCGGGTCGAATCTTCCTGGAATATGTCGAGCTGGAAGACCATTTCGGCAACAGCCGGCGCTATGCGTCACCCTGACCCTGTTCAATTCTTTGCTGACGGCACACCCGGCGGCATCCTACCTCCCTCTGCGCTATCCAACACGATCCATGAACACTTTTCGATATTGTGCCTCCGTTTTCGTTGCAGTACTGCTCGGCCTGACCGGAGCCGTTACTGCGTTAGGCCAGTCGGAACTCAACCTGATCACGTACGGCAGCGACGCCCCCACCATCGAAGGCGATAGTGATTACCGCCAGAACGTCTTTTTCCGGTTTTCGCAGCCCGGCGTAGACACCGTCTATATCCGCGTATTCGATCCGGATATCGGCGGAACACTCGATGCCCTCTCCGACGGTGCAAACGGAAGCACCCGATTTGCCCTCTTTTCGCTCGAGGAAACGGAATATAGGCCCCGCTTGCAGTCGGACGGATCGCCCGACGACGTGATCGATTCGGGTTCGCTGGTGGCCGAAGAGACGTTCAGGACCTCAGGAAATGCGGACGGAAGCTGGAATACCCTCTTTTCCGTACCGGTGTCTGCCGGCGGGAGTACCGCGGACACGCTTCTTCGTCTCTTGATCGACGGCTTGACAGGCGACGACGGAAACGTCTTCAACGTGGCCCTCAGCACCAGTCCGACGGGGAACACGCCGCCTCCGGATTTGGAGGTATTCAGTTTCGGGCCGACGTTTCGAATACCGACGCGGGGACTACCCGCCATTCTTTCGCTTCAGGCGCCGGATATAGCCTCCTCCCTGGTGGTATCAAACTACGACGCCGCCGGGGCGACCGTTACGCTGGAATCAATCGTCCGGCCCCTGGCTGTGACGTCATCCGGTCAGGGTGAATGGACCAAGGCCTCGGCTGCGCTCCTTCCCGAAGAACGGGGCCAGCCGGTGGCCGTCACGCTCGGAGGCGACGGCTCGGAGTCGCCGAACGACGTCTCCGTGTTCGTCACAACCGCCAACGGATCGATTCTACCTGTTTCGCTTCCCGTTCTCCGCCGGGAGATCGGCGCACGCCCCACCGTTGTGGTGAGTGCCGAACCGTTGTCGGATTGTAGTTCGGTGGCGTTCGATGCCGAAATGGGCGGTAACGTAAACTATGATCAGTACGCTTTCAACTGGTCATTCGGCGACGGGGCCTCCGGAACAGGCCGCTCGCTGGTTCACGGATATGAAGCCACGGGAGACTATTCGGCCCGTCTGGTGGTTACCGACGCAACGGGCCGCGCAGGCAACGGTGCCCTTGCCGAAACGACCGTACTTGTGAAAACCCGTCCTACCGTCGACGCCGGTGCCGACCGCATCGTTGCTCCGGGTGTGGCGGTCGACTTCAGAGGAAGCGCCTCCACCAGCTCGGCCTATAGGATGGAAAGCTACTCCTGGGATTTCAATGACGGCGGCAGTGCCATGGGCGAAGCTGTGTCACACGTGTTCCAGGCCCCGGGACGGTACCTCGTTACCCTGCGCGCCCAGGACAGTGCCGACCATCCGTGCAGCATCGGATCGGACCAGCTGAATGTCATCGTAAACGATGCGCCGGTGGCCGAGGCGGGCGAAAACCTGAATGCTTCGGTAGGAGACGTCCTCCGGCTTGACGGAACCAGGAGCTATGACACGGACGGAGAGATCGCCCGGTACGAATGGGATATGGGTGACGGCACCCAGGTC
>CAZIIP010000294.1:0-4857 GCA_964539455.1 uncultured Rhodothermales bacterium | reverse complement strand
CCGCTTCGAACGGATCGACATTGTGCTCTCTTCGGCGTTCTTCCGCCAACGTAAGAAGAAGCACGCCGTCGTTTACCGTGGCGGATACGACAACGATTATTCCGATAATGACTGTCGCACCCATCGGCACGCCTGTAACCGCAAGAATAAAAACCAGACCGGCCAGGCTGAATGGGACCGTTCCGAGAATCAGTGCCGGCAGCTTGAGACTATTGAACTGGACGGCCAGCATGACAAAAGCGAAGAAAACGGCAAAGGCCAAGATAGTCATAACCGAGCGCAGCATATCGGACATCATTTGTGCCTGCCCGCCAAAGGAAAAGGTGTATCCTGCCGGGGGATCGACCTCCCGAAGTGCCCCTTTCAGCGTCCTCAGCGCCCTGCCGACGCTGACGTCGGCGGCATCGCCTTGGACAATGACCTGCTTCACCTGGTTCTCCCGGACGATTTCAACCGGTCCTGTCGCCTCGCGCACATTCGCGACATCATGGATGCGAACGTACCCCCCCTGAGCACAGTTCAGCGTCAGGTTTTCGACATCACGACGTGATGTGATCTTGTCCTCCGGAATTCGGACGCGGATGTTGTAGTAATCGTTGTCTTCCCGAAAACGACCTGCAATCGCGCCTCGAACCAGAGACTGCAGCGACTGGGCGATATCTGCCGCCGAAATTCCCAGCTCTGCGGCCCGCGTTCGGTCGATTTCAACCTGATACTCCGGTTTTTCCAAGTCCATGGACAGGCGGACGTTCGTGAAAGACGCTTCCTCTTCCATCACCCGCGCCGTCTCACGGGCCAGCACAAACAGCGTCTCCATATCGTCGCCACGAATTTTGACATCCACGTCGGACTCGCCCGTCTGCCGAATGCCTTTCAGTTTCATCGGCATGACCATAGCTCTTCCGGCGGGCAGTTCTACCGATACAAGCTGCTGCTGCAGCTTCGCCACATATTGGTCCGTGCTGAGAGGACGGGCATTGCGAGGAACGAGTTGAATGTTGATCTCTCCCTCGTTGGCGATTTCGTAGGTGTAGAGACCCCATACCTTTCCTCCGGAGAGCGTGAAGGCACTCTCGATGAGCGGATCGTCATGGATGACGGCCTCGATGCGGCGCAGCGCCTCGTCCGTCTGGCCCAGGGCGGCGCCGGTAGGCAGCCTAACCTTGACCATCACACGCCCGTCGTCCATTCGAGGCAGGAATTCGCTGCCGAGAACCGGCACGAGGAGCATGGCGGCGACCAGGCCGAATCCGAATCCAGCCGTAACCAAGGACTTCCGTCCAAGGATATGCGACAGAAGTTCGCGGTAGCTCACCGACAGTCGTTCGAAGAAGCGCTCGAATCGACGTCCCACACCCGTTGCCTCTCTGTGGCGCTTCAACAACAAGGTCGTGAGCATCGGTGTAAGCGTGATCGACATGATGAGGCTCAGCACGACGATGCCGGAGATGACCAGAATCAACTCGTGAAAAAGCAGACTCGTAAGACCGGGGACGAGCAGAAACGGCACGAACAGTGCCAAAAAAGACGCCGTTGCGGCGACAACTGCCGGTCCGACTTGCAAAGTACCCTTCACCGCCGTCCGTTCGATTGGTGCGTCAGGATGTTCGCTACGTAACCTGCTGATGTTCTCCAGTACCACAATGGAGTTGTCGAGTAACACGCCGATGGCGACCACGAGCCCTCCCAGGGAGAAAATGTTGAGGGAGAAGCCGGCCAGTTTCATCAACCCGAAATTCAGGACGAGCGTAATCGGAAGTGCGGTGATAATGACCAGCACCTGGCGCCAGCTGCCAAGAAACAGGTACACGGCCAGAATGACCAGGAGAGCGGCCTCGATCGCCGTTGTTCGCACGCCCCCCAAAGCCGCCTCGACATACTCCGCCTGGTTTTCAACAATGCCGATATGCACGTCCTCCGGAATGGTCAGCTGCAATTCGGTGAGTCGATCCGTCACTGCACGGGCCACTTCAACCGTATTGGCATCGGCCTGCTTCAACACACTCAGTTTCACACAGGGGGCGCCGTCCAGTCGGGTAATGACCCTCACCTCTTCATGGGCATCACTCACTTCGGCAATATCTTGCAGCAATACGCGGGCTCCGTTCTGCCGAGCGACAACTACGGATCGGATTTCCTGAAGTGTGCGAAACTCTCCGATTGTGCGGGCGATGAATTCGCGAGTTCCTTGCGAGACCCGGCCTCCGAACTGCTCGATGTTCTCGTTCGTCAACCTGCGGATAATGTCCGAGAGCGCCAGTTGGTATTTCTCCAGTGCATCGGGATCGAGATGAATCCGTATCTCGCGCTTGAGGCCGCCGACAATTTCAGTACCGGCAACGCCCGGAACCGCCAGGAGCTGATCCTGCAGCCAGTTATCGGTCCAGGTCCGCAATTGGACAAGATCCCAGGTATCGGATCGTACGGTAAGTTGGGCGACCGGCAGTTGAGATGGATCGGCCTTGATCACAACCGGCGGTTCGATGTCGGGAGGCAGTTCTCGTGCTACGCGGGCCATAGCAGCCAGGGCATCCTGGTACGCTACTTCGATGTCCACACCGTACTGAAAATTCACCTGGAGCGTATACATACCTTCAATGGAGGAGGACTCCAGGTAATCGAGGCCCTCCACCGTGGCCATCTGGCGTTCGATTGGCTCAGCCAGATCCTGTTCGATTTCTTCCGGAGTAGCTCCACGCCACCATATGTGTACCTTGATCAACGGGTAGGTCACATCCGGCAAAAAATCAACGGGAAGCTTCCAGACGCTGTACAAGCCCAGCACGAGAAAGGCTGTGATGAGCACACTGGTTGCAACGCGACGTTCGATGGCCACAGCAGTGATCTTCATGGCATTCCTCCCTTCTGAGTTGCTTCTTCCCGCGCATTTGGAGTCTCCATTTCGGATACCGTAACCAAGATGCCTTCTTTCAGTTTACCCGCACCTCCGACAACGATATTCTCGCCTGGTCTAAGCCCCTCAATGACTTCCACGCGCCCTTCCGACTCGATGCCCAGTACGACGGGGCGCCGCTTTGCCTTTCCGTCGTTTACCAGAAATACGGCCGCCCGGCCTTCGCCCAATCCGACAACGGCCGTTGTCGGGACCAGCGCCACATCGGAGGAATGCTCCAGCGCCAGGTGAACTCTCGCAAACATTCCCGGCATGAGGTCGGCAGGTTCGTCGGGGACCGCTTCCAGCGCACGTGTCCGCATGCGCGGGTCGAGTTCCGGGTACACACGGATAACGCGGCCGCGGATATCTCTCTCCGGAGCGGCATCCAATCGAAAGCTCACCGCCATGCTGTCTCTGACAGTTGCAGCTACCCGCTCCGGAACGGCGAATCGCAGTACAAGGCTGGATGGATCAAAGAGCTCCATAAGCGGAGTTCCGGCGGAAGCCATGTCTCCCGGTCTTACGTATGCCTTGCTTACCGTACCGGCAAAAGGTGCCACAATAGTACATTCTTCGAGACGTGTCCGTGCAATCTGCAAGCGCGATTCCGCTTCCTGTACCAGGGCCTCCTGGACGGCCAGTTGCGTCCGGGTTGGGCCCGATTCGAGCATTTGGAGCCGCTGTCGCGCAGACTCCAGTTGGGCCGTCTGATCGGTTAACGTGACGTCCGCCTTTTCTCGCAACTCGGGCGCCAGAGCACCCATTTCGACCAGCGAGACGATGCGCTCCCGATCGGCCTTGGCAAATCGAACCGACTCCTCGAGACGCCGTACCGTCTCTTTAGCCTGCGCGATTTCTTCCGGGCGTGAACCTGCCCGAAGGTCGTCAAGCCTGGCTCGTGCCACAAGCAGGGCGGATTCGGCCGCTCTAACCTCGGCACGGTAGGCTTCACGGTCTATCAGCACGAGTTGTGCTCCGCTACGGGCTATGGAGTCTCCCTCCCTCCAGGGAAAGAAGGTGATGATTCCCTGGACGGATGAAGAGATCGTGACTTTGTCCGCGGCCACTACTTCGCCGGTCACTTCGATCGTGCGTGCAATATCGCCGCGCTGAACGGGAGCCGTCCGCACGAGCACGGCTGAAGCCGGTTCGACTGCGGGCACATTTTCACTGGATGTCCCGCTGCAGCCGCCGTACAGCACGAGTAGCGCTGCAACGGCAGGAATGAGTGCCGGTATCTGATTACCTCGGATGTTCATCGATCTTCGCCCATGGCCAATTGTAGTTCCGCCCAGGAGGTATGATGTTCACCAAGGGCCCGATAATAGGCCGTTTGTGCTTCGAGTAGTGCCGCCTGTGCATCCAGCACATCCACGATAGCGCCGCTTCCCAGTTCATACTTTCGTCGTTCGATATCGAGACTTTCCTTCGCCTGGTCGACGGCCAAGGACATGACGAGCACCCGCTCACGTGTAGCGCTTACGTTGTCCTTCGCAGCTTGCACTTCAAGTTCTATCTGAAGCCGTAGACGTTTGAGGCGAGCCTCGTCCGCCGATAGTTGGGCCTTCTCCCGACGTATTTGGGCAGACGTCTGAAATCCTTCAAAAAGGGGAACGGTTACCAAGAGGGCGGCAGAGCCGACTTGGGCCGGGTTCCGTGCTCCTTCGGCGACAGTAGCGCTCGGGGCATAACGCTCTCCAAAAGAAGCCCGGAGGCTGATTTGTGGCAGGAGAGCGCCCCGCGCCGCCGCAACGAGATGCTCCTGGGCTTCCACCCTTAGCTGCAAGGCATCGTAATCGGACCTACGCGCGTATGCGGTCAGAAACAGACTATCGGACGGCACGACGTGCAGCGTTTCAGCCAATTCGCCCCTGACGGCAATCCTGTCCGTGCCATTAGACAATGACATGCCTAGAATCGTTGCTAATTGGTGCTCTTGGATCGTGAGAGCATTCCGCTCC
>CAZIIP010000293.1:0-4857 GCA_964539455.1 uncultured Rhodothermales bacterium | reverse complement strand
CGGCAATTCGGAAGAGATCATAACAATCGACTTCCCGGCGGCCGCCAGGCGGTTGATCAGCAGATAGATTTCGTACTTGGCCGCGACGTCAATGCCCCTGGTAGGCTCGTCGAATATGATGACTTCGGAGTTAGATTCGAGCCATCGGGCGAGCAGCACTTTTTGCTGATTCCCGCCGGAAAGGTTCTGTGCCAGTTGTTCGGGATCGGATATTTTGATTGAGAGTTGCGCTACGTACGTAAACAGGGAATTCGTTTCCGATCGCCGGTTGACGAGACCCCACCGGCTCCAGTTGGCCAGGTTCGGCAATCCGAAATTCTCCCTCACTGACAGTTTTAGGACCAATCCCTGCTCCTTGCGATCTTCAGTCAACAGACAGATTCCGGCCCGGATGGCGTCCAGCGGGGAGTTGATAGTGAGCCGGTTCCCGTCCAGGGATATGCTTCCGCGATCCGCCGGATCGGCCCCGAACAGCAGACGTGCCAATTCTGTTCGTCCTGCGCCCACCAGTCCGGTAAGCCCGAGTACCTCTCCTGCACGGACGGTAAACGAGACGTCGTCGACGGCGTTCGACCAGGACAGACCGGAAACGACAAGTCGTTCCCTTTCCAGGACATGCGTCTCCTTCGGGAACTCTTGGTCGAGTGTTCGTCCGACCATCAACTCAATCAGCCGATCACGGTTCAGGCTTCCAATCGGCTCCGTAGCGATATGGTTGCCGTCGCGCAGCACGAGGACGCGGTCTGCGATTTCAAAAATCTCCTCCAGACGGTGGCTAATGTAGATGATGCCGATGCCGTCCGCTTTCAGATTTCGAATCACGGAAAACAGCTGTTCTACTTCGCGTGTTGTCAGCGCGGCACTAGGCTCGTCCATCACGATGATTCGTGCTCCGAGTGAAAGCGCCTTGGCGATTTCCACCAGTTGTTGCTCGGCGACGCGGAGTGCCTGGCAGGAGGTATCCGGGTTGACGCTGCAGTCGAGTCGAGCCAGGAGCTCCCGGGCACCGGCTCGTTCCTTCCTGGCGGAAAAGAAACCGGCGCGGCTATTTTCGTGTCCGAGGTAGATGTTTTCGCGGGCTGTGAGGGAGGGGATGAGGTTGAATTCCTGGTAGATGACGGCGACGCCCGCCTGTTGTGCGTCAACCGGGCTGTGAAGCGAAACGGGTTCGCCGTCGATGGTGATCGTTCCCGCATCCTGCAGGTGTGCCCCGGCCAGCACCTTGATCAGGGTGCTTTTGCCTGCACCGTTCTCACCCACAATTCCGAGTACCTCTCCATCGAGCAAATCGAGCGATACGCCATTGAGCGCCTTGACGCCGGGGAATGATTTCTCAATTCCCTCCATCTGCAGCAGTGACGGCGTCGAATGTGGCATGCCGAATGTCGTTTGACCGCCTGCGAACGGCAGCGGGGTACCGTTTGCGGACCGGATATACCTGCGAAGGATAAAAATGCGGCCGCTGCGGCATGCCGCAGCAACCGCAGTATATTTCATCGGACATATACAAATTGTGAACGTGTTCGAAATACGCAGAAATACGGGAGAAAATGAAAGACGTATATATCGTCGGCGTTGCCCGAACTCCGATCGGCCGGTTCGGAGGTGCACTCAAGGACCATTCGTCAGTGGATTTGGCATCAATCGCTATGCAGGCCGCCATAGATCGGTCAGGAATAGCGGCTGACCGCCTCGATTTCTATACCATGGGCAACATTCTGAGTGCCGGACAAGGCCAACTGATCCCGCGTCAGGCCGCCTCGAAGGCGGGTATTCCCGACGACATAGACGGATATGCGGTAGATATGGTTTGCTCCTCCGGCATGATGTCCGTGATGAGTGCCGCCACCGCCATACGAGCGGGTGAAGCCGATCTTGTATTGGCCGGTGGAACGGAGTCCATGTCCAACGCGGGTTTCTATTTCTCATCGCGTGCGCGGTGGGGGTACAAACTCTTGATGGGAAAAGGCGAAGAACTGGTTGATTTGCTGATCGCAGACGGCTTGACGGATCCGCTGACGGGTGAAGCGATGGGCCTTCAAGCGGAAAGCGTTGCGAAAGAACACGGTATCGACCGGGAGGCGCTGGATCGGTCGGCGCTGCGTTCCCATGAACGTGCCGCCGCGGCGCAGGAATCCGGTGACCTGGATACTTATATCGTTCCGATAGCAGTCAAGCGGAAGCGGGAGACCGTCATTTTCGATAAGGACGAGGGCGTGCGTGCGGATTCGACGCTCGAAGCTTTGGCCAAACTTCGTCCGGCGTTTTCGCCGGACGGCCTCATTACCGCCGGAAATGCTTCCCAGATCAGCGACGGGGCGGCGGCCGTCGTATTGGCATCGGGAGAAGCGGTCAAGCATATGAAGCTAACGCCACTGGCCCGGATTCTCGGATCCTCTATCGCTGCGGGTGAGAGCCGGCGGTTTACCGAGGCTCCGATCCCCGCCGTCAGGCGACTGCTCGAGCGGTTAAAGATGGCGGTTCACGACTTCGACCTGATCGAGAATAACGAAGCCTTTGCCATCAATACGCTCCTGTTCGAACGGTTGCTGGAGGTGAATCCCGCCAAACAAAATGTGTTCGGCGGCGCCGTCGCCCTGGGGCACCCGATCGGTGCCTCCGGTGCCCGGATTATCGTGACCCTGCTCAATGCATTAAAAAGGCGAGACCGAGCGCTCGGTCTCGCCTCAATATGTCATGGCACCGGAGGGGGAACCGCTATGGCGCTCGAGCGCATGTAGCGGTGGGATTTCCGTGCTGCGCCCTACCGGTAATTGAGCGCTACGCTGCCGCCACTTGTCGAAGCCTTAATGTCGACCCCGCCACCGTTGATGGTTCCGTGGGCGGACTGTTTCTTCAAGGTACCGTTGAAAGCGAACCGGTCGTCCATGCGGACCCGGCCTCCCCGCAGACTTACATCTGCCGCCATATGGGAAGGCGCCGAGATCACGATGTTGCCGCCGGATGTGGAGAGTTCAAGGTTGCCCGAACCGGTCTCTTCGACGTCCACCTCGATACGACCGCCGGACGTAGAGGCGAACAAGTCGCCGCGCATGCTGCCCACCGCGATACGACCACCCGACGTTTTTGCCACCGCATCGCCGCTACATGCGTCCATGCGAATGTCGCCGCCGGAAGTCTTGATTTCGATCGTAGCGGCTTCGAGCCGGTCTGCGATGATATCGCCACCCGATGTGTGCAATTCGACGTACTGCGTAATCACGTCACTGACCTCGATGTCGCCGCCTGAAGTTTTCAGTGTTGCATGATCCCCCTCGGCCCGCTCGAGTGTGATGTCTCCGCCTGACGTATTCAATTCAACCCGGCCTTCCAGTTCCGCAGCATCGATATCCCCTCCGGACGTCTGTACGTAGGCGTCGAAAACACGCGGGACATTAGCGATGACGCGGATGCTCGCGCCGCCTTTTCTGCGCCAATTCCATCGATTCGATCGGCTTGCTTGCGTACGAACGACAATTTCGCTACCGGACTGAAAGACTTCGAACCGCAAATCTTCAAAATATTCGCGAGCCGCTTCCATATCTCTGCCGGAAAGCAGCACGATAATCTCGGCTCCGTCACCTTCAGATGTCGAGATTTCAACGTCGGCTCCGGGCACCTTGACCGAGAGTTCCCCACCGCTGCCCACGTTAAATATTTCCTGGATCATCACCTCCTCATCGCCTTGCTCCAATTCGGCTACGGCGGTAAGCGCATGCCGGCGATGTTGTTCGAGTTGTTCGCGCTCGAGCTGCTTATGCTCACGCATGCGTTCGACGTGTATTTCGACGTCCTCCTGCTGTGACCGGGCACGGACATTAAGTTCGGATATACGAGCACGAGCTTCGGCCATCTTCTGCTGCGCCTGCTCCATTTTCTCCGCCACCCTCTGCTCGATGTCTTCCGACATTTGCTCGCGCTCGATCACAATAACACGTTCTCCGGGCGATTCGGCCCACACCTCTTCGGATCCTAAGTGCTTGAGCGATTTGTATGCGACCAGAGACGTCGTAACGAGGAGTGCCGCGAGCAGGATGGTCCGGGTGCTTCGGTTGTTCATGGGATGGTCGGGCTTCATGGTGCGTACCGGCTGAATACGATAATCCTGGCTAGTCACCCTGAGTTGACGAGTCGCCTGCTAAAAAGGTTGCGATTTTTCCCGTATCCGGGCTTTCGTCAATATAAAAACGCGGGCATGGCGCCGGCTTCGATCAATCTTTCGGCATCTTACGTTGCCGGATGCTGATGCACGTGCGGATAGTCGTCCGGCGAATTGCCACTGCCACATCTTCGGCGTAACTTTCTAGGCTAAGGCTTTTTTGATAGCGGGAGCATCAATCGATACGTACGGATCCGAATCCATGACCAAGTCAGCCAGCCAAATTCGCCGGGAGTTTCTGGACTTTTTTGAGGAGAAGGAACACACGATCGTGGCTAGCGGGTCGCTGGTACCGGCGGACGATCCAACCCTGCTGTTCACCAACGCAGGGATGAATCAGTTCAAGGACGTGTTTCTCGGAACGGGCAGTCGTCCGTATGTGCGCGTGGCCGATACGCAGAAATGCCTGCGGGTTTCCGGAAAGCACAACGATCTCGAGGAGGTGGGTATAGACACGTACCACCACACGCTTTTCGAAATGTTGGGCAACTGGAGCTTCGGCGACTATTTCAAGAAAGAGGCCATCCAATATGCCTGGGAGCTACTCGTAGGGCGCTGGGGGCTGGCTCCCGATCGTCTCTATGCCACCGTGCACGAGGGTGACGAAGCCCTCGGTTTGGGTGCGGATGATGAGGCGGCCAACCTTTGGAAGTCGGAAACCTCACTGGACCCTGATCATGTGCTTTACTGTTCGACCA
>CAZIIP010000292.1:0-4870 GCA_964539455.1 uncultured Rhodothermales bacterium | reverse complement strand
GTTCCAGCACGAACTTCGACGACGTGTCGAACGGCTCCCGACCAATGAGTTCGAATAGCGACGTATAGAAACGACGGCTGTCGACAGGGGCTCCGAATTGCCGTTCAAGGTGCTGCGAAACCGATTCGAATTCCGCATCGTAGCCCCGGACGGGTGATAATGTGATCAGCCTGCATGTGCCGGTTGCGGGCTCCGATATCCCGATTGCGGAGACGTTGTGTGATTCCAGTTGCACCCGGGCGGTGGTTTTTCCGTCCTCATTCAATATCGCCCATCGCTTCAGCTCCGTATCCAAGCGGCAGAAAGGCAGGAGCACGCGGAGGTCTACGGCACTTTCGACAAGCTCGCGTAAACGGTCCTCATGAATGTCTGCGGGCCGGGTCGGCGGTGTCTTCGAGGACGCCGAGCCGATGACCCCGCCCGTAGCGTGGTCGATGACCGAAAGCTCGGACGATCCGTCCGCCTCATCACGAACAAGGAGGAATCCGTCCTTGAACAGCAGCCAGTCGAAGGTGTCGTAGAATGTCCTGGACCGCGTTTCTGTAGATGCCTCCTCGAGTGCCGGTCCCTGCTCGGGCAACACGGGAAGGTCTTCCGACGTAAAATCTCCCTGAAGTAGAAAATGACGAGCGGGTTGATTCATCGGAGCGCTATCATCGGGTTCTTCGATATTCTGGTTCGTATTGCGTATGTGATGGCGACGCCGGCTACCACATTAAACCGGAAGGTAAGAACCTGACGGCAAGATTTCGGTTAAGTTGCGGCCACCTTCCGGTGCCGTGCGGGAAGCCGATGTGCGCCACGGGAGTACATCCGTCCGTTTGCGTGTAAAATTTGTGATGAAAAGGGAGTATGGGAATACGTCTATTGATACTGTTTGTGGTGGTGCCGCTGGTTGAATTAACCCTTCTGGTACGGATAGGGGAATCCATCGGCTTGCTCAATACGATCCTCATTATCGTGCTGACCGGTCTGGCGGGTACGGCCCTTGCCCGTCACCAGGGCATGGAGGTCTGGCGCCGCTTCAACGCCCGCATATCCCAGGGACAGGTGCCGGGTTCGGAAATCATCGACGGTCTGATCATTCTCGTGTGTGGTGCCCTGCTGATGACCCCGGGCGTTCTCACGGATTTTATCGGGTTGCTTGGACTCATTCCGCTCTCGCGCGGACTGATTCGAAAGCAGCTCTCTGCATATGCCAAGCGACATACGGTCACGTCCGCCTCTACATTTACAGGCGTTCGTTTTGGAAATGCGCCGTTCGGTGACATGTCCGGTGGGCAAAACGGGAGCGCAGCCCGGAGCAGGGGAGAAAAGGGGAGAGATATTTCCAGGGACGTAGAGAGCTACAAAAAGGGCCGTAACTCGGCGTGAGCCGGGTAGCGAAGCAGCGAAGCAGGGTTAGCCCTTCGCGTACGGGGAGGAGCTGGCGGCCCATTGCCGCCCGCATGGTGCTTTCGGGTCAGCCCTTCGCGCACGGGGAGGAGACCTGCGAGCACAATCGGCACGATGGAGAGCAGTTTGATCAGCCGTCTTTGTATTGTAGAGGACAGCCAATACCTGAACCGATCGGTCGTGACGGCAGCGACGAAGGTGCCGACGAGTGTCACGTAGTAGCCGGCACGGCCTCATGCGTTTTCTTCGACCCGACTCCTTCGGGGAAAGGTAGGAACGCTTGCGCCACAAAAAACGCCCTGCGGCCGGGTGACCGCAGGGCGCATGAAAATCATCGGACCGGGGAAACGAAATTACCTGCCGAAGATCCAGTAAAGAATGAGCCCGCCTATCGGGAAGAAGACTATCAGCAGAATCCATAGCACCTTGCCGCCGGTCGATTTGTGACCGCCCGCGACTTCGACAATCGCCAGGATATCCAGTACGAGAATAACCAGCCCAATCAGTCCGAACGGCCCGCGGGCGCGCTGCACCAGGTTGGGACCTCCACACCCTGCCAGCATGAAGGCACTGAGCATGGCCAGGAGGGGAGCAGTCAGACGAGAAAACAGGGATTGAATCATGGTATCAGCATATTGGTGAAATTACGGGGATCATGAAGCCTCCCGCACCTTCCGATTCGCCCAGATGAAATAGGCGATAACGCCCACCACCGGGATCGCTACAAGCGCCGTGAGCGCAATTTTAATGCCCGTCACGAGATAGCTTTTCCACACTATAATGGCCGCCATCATGGCAAGAATCCCGTTCAAGAAGGCCAGCGCCGCCAACAGCACTTTTTTCAACAGCACCACCACACCGGCGGCGGTGCCTGCGATCAACAGAATATCAGCGGCTATCGGCAGATGGGCTGGGGTCATGTCAACGTCCGGTTGGTAAATCGACCTTGTTCTATTACGGGAGCCGAATGCTGGATGTTGCGGCATTCCCGGTGAGGAACAGCCGAGGGAAGATTCCGTTTTGCCATAACAATATCAATGGCTTGAAAATGAAAATCGGCCACATCGACTTGGGAACCACTCCGGTTTTGCTGGCGCCAATGGAGGACGTCAGCGATCCGCCGTTCCGGCTCATCTGCAAGCGCTACGGTGCAGATCTGGTCTACACCGAATTCATTTCCTCCTCCGGTCTCATACACGAGGGCGCCGGATCTGTTCGGAAACTGGATATCCGCGATGAGGAGCGTCCGGTCGGGATTCAGATATTCGGTGGAGAGGTAGAACAGGTGCGGGAAGCGGCCGGCATTGTGGCCCGGGTGGAACCGGATTTGATCGACATCAATTTCGGTTGTCCGGTGAGAAAGGTGGTCAGGAAGGACGCCGGGGCGGGCATTCTGCGGGATCTGCCGAAAATGAAACGAATTACCGAGGCGGTCATCCGGGAGGTTTCCTGTCCGGTGACCGTGAAAACACGGCTCGGGTGGGATGACCGTACCATCCGGATTCTGGATGTCGCACGCATGCTGGAAGATGCCGGCGTGAAGGCGCTGACGGTTCATGCCCGCACGCGGAAGCAGATGTACCAGGGAGAGGCCCGGTGGGGATGGCTTACCAGAATCCGCGAAGAATGCGGTCTTCGAATTCCGTTATTCGGAAACGGTGATGCGTTGGATGCCCGTCGCATCAAGGAGATGTTTGAAACAACCGGAGTGGACGGGGTGATGGTCGGGCGTGGAGCCATCGGCAATCCGTGGATATTTCGTGATGCGCACACCTATCTCGAAACAGGTGTGCTTCCCGAACCACCCTCCTGGGAGGAGCGGGTGGCCGTGGTCTGTGAACACCTGCGGCTAAAATGTGAGTGGCTGGGTGAACGCGTGGGGGTACTTGAGATGCGTCGCATGTACGGCGGTTACTTCAAGGGTTTCCGGTTCGCGTCGAAATTGAGGCAGCGACTCATGGAAGAGACGACGCTGCAAGGAGCGGTTGCCGTGATCGAGAACTTTCAACCTGAGGGTTGAGATTGGGGCATGAAATGCTTCACAAGGGCATTGCGCTTCCCCAGGCGACGGCATATGTCTTACTCCTTCTTTCGACGGTAGAGCAGGGCATCGATACCGGCCAGAGAACCACCGATCAGCAAAAATGCAGCGAGGGCAGGGACGGGCTCCCAGATGACGAGTCCGCCGAAAAATCCCAGGACACCACCAAGGTATTTGATGTAATTCAGTTGCTCATTGGATGACGTTTTGAGCAGTTGCTCCAGGCGCGACTCGTCGTACTTCTCCATACGGTCGCGAATCATTCCGTAGATGTCGAGTTGGCCGACAAAGGTAAGGACCGTCTTGCTCGCCCAGCGCTCGATATCTTCCGCGCGCGATTCAATCCGGTCGGGTATCGTGTCGAGAAAACGGTCGCTGCTGTCCAGGATGGAATCGACGGCATTCGGAATATCGGAGATGACCTTTTCGATCCGGACCTGAAAATCCGCCTCATTGAAATAGCGGTAGAGGCGGAGCGCAAGCCCGCTGATTCCCTCACCTGCGTGCTGCTCCAGCTTTTCGGCGGCGAGTCTTGCAAGCCTTGTCCGTACGTCTTCCGATCCGATGATGCTTTGCACATAGTCGACCGCCATACTCCGGAAATCGCGCCTGAAGTCTTCATCTTCAAGCACGCCGCGGGTCACTTCCAGCCCGATCTCACGGTAGCGTCCGATGACGCCGCTTTCCTGAATTTTCTCCTGGATGATCTCCTCGTTGATCAGTTCGGTCGAGACGGCTTGTGCGAGCCGGTAGATGACGCGCTCCCGCTGCGCCGGAATCAGGCCCTGACCGAAAACGGGCCGTCGTTTTCGCGGTCTGAACAACATAGTGATGGCCAGCCAGTTGGTCAGGAAGCCGATCATTCCGCTCACGGAGGAGAGCCTTAACAGCCCTTCCAGGTTGAATGCATACCCGAGCACGGAAAACCCGATGCCGTCGAAATCCCAGACGAGCGAAACACAGAACAGGACGGTCAGAAAAACCGGAATCAGGCGCAGGTAGCGAAGAGCCAGGGCATGCGTTCCGGTAACGCGGGGCGGCGGATGTCCGGTACCCGTACGCTCCGGAAGGGGAGGTAAATGGCGTTCCGCATAGCGTAGCAGCAGCGATCCGAAATCGCGTGCCCGTGCCTTGGTCAACTGTCGGGCTTCAGGGATGGTTTTGATGCCATCGCCGGACGTTCCGCTATCATCTCTTGGTTGCACCTGGACCTTTCCCTCACATGTTACGGCCTACAAACCCAGGCGGTCGGATTCTCTCCTCATCGCTTCGATCACGTTCGCGATATGGTCGGACAATTCAACGTCGAGTTCCTCCGCGCCTTGGCGGATATCATCCCGGCTCACCGCTGCAGCGAAGGACTTGTCCTTGAGCTTTTTGCGTACGGATTTCACTTTCATACCTTCCAGCCGTGTGGGGCGAACCAGTGCTACG
>CAZIIP010000291.1:0-4880 GCA_964539455.1 uncultured Rhodothermales bacterium | reverse complement strand
ACGTTGATTCCCAATCGCGACCACTCGCCGGCACATCCATGAACCAGTCACAACCGGAATCGGATCTGGACGTCCTGGGAAAATTCTGGACGGCGGCCAATATACTGAGCCTCATCCGGATCCTGCTGGCGATTCCGCTATTTGTGTTCATTCTGCAGCGCGGACCCGGGGACGTGCTTGTACTGACATTGACGGCGGTAATAATTCTGTCCGACTGGCTCGACGGGAAGGTAGCGCGCTGGACACGAACCGTCTCGGAGTGGGGAAAGGTGCTCGATCCGATCGCCGACAAGGTTGCCGGGGTACTCGTCATCCTGGCGCTGACCGTCAGGGGAGACACGGTATTCACCTGGTGGTTCCTTGCTTTTCTGCTCGTTCGCGACGCATTGATCGTTGCCGGCGCTACGGTCATCTCCCGCCAACGCCGGCGCGTTTCGATGAGCAGCTGGTCCGGAAAAATAGCGGTGGCGGTCCTTTCCCTGACCGTTCTGGCCGAATTACTTCTGGCGGATCCGCCCATCCCGACATACCTCTTCTGGGCGTCGGTTGCGCTCCTGGTCTATTCCTATCTGCGTTATCTGCAGCGGTACCTCAGCTTCCGCCGAGAACGAAAAGGTGATGTTGCGGCATCCGGTGGAAACACAGACGAAATGAAGGGTACAACGGCCATCTAAACGGCCGGCAACGCAGAAGAATATTCGCAATGGCACTTTTCGACCGATTCAAAAAACAAGATCAGGAGAAGCTCGAAGGTGGCCTCGAGAAGACCAGAACGAGCCTTTTCGGCAAGCTGAACATGCTGGTGCGGGGCAAGGACACAGTCGACGCGGAGGTCCTGGATGAACTCGAGGAAATCCTGGTAACAAGTGATGTGGGGGTGCAGACCACTGTAGATATTATCGGACGGATCGAGGAACGGGTGGCCCGCGACAACTATGTGTCGACTTCCGATCTGAACGATCTGATGCGCGACGAGATCGCCGATTTGCTGCTGAAGACGGCCCCCGAGCACCCGGTCGATTTCGGTTCGCCACTCACGCACCGGCCGTACGTGATCATGGTTGTGGGCGTGAACGGTGTGGGGAAGACCACCACGATCGGCAAAACGGCCTACCGCTACAGAGAAGCCGGAAAGAACGTACTGCTCGGGGCGGCGGATACCTTTCGTGCGGCCGCTATCGAACAGCTGGAAATATGGGCGGATCGGGCCGGTGTCGATATGATCAAGCAGGCACACGGTTCAGATCCGGCAGCGGTTGCCTTCGACACCCTTGCGGCTGCAGGAAGCCGCAATTCAGATGTGGTCATCGTCGACACTGCGGGAAGGTTGCATACGAAACGCGGCCTTATGGAGGAGCTGACAAAAGTAAAGCGGGTGATGGGTAAGCAGATTCCCGGTGCACCGCATGAGGTGCTGCTGATTCTCGATGCTTCGGTGGGACAAAACGCATTGAGACAGGCCGAGGCCTTTACGCAGAGCGTAGAAATCACCGGACTGGTGCTCACCAAGCTGGACGGAACCGCAAAAGGGGGTATTGTTATTTGCATTTCAAACGAGTTCCAAGTTCCGGTAAAATACATCGGTGTCGGTGAGCGCATCGAGGATCTTCAGGTCTTTGATCGCCGTGACTTTGTCGACGCGCTGTTCAGCTAACCCCTGACTGGAGCAGATTTTCGTGGGCCATCCTTATCGAAATCAGACGTTGCACATCGTAGCACTATTGCTTCTGCTCGCATTCGTGCCCGGTGCGAGAATAGCTGCGGCGCAGGCATCCGGCTTGATATTCGATGCGGAAATCGAGGCCAGGCGGTCGCCTTCACAAGAGGAAGCACGCCTGACCCTGCATACCAGGGTGCCGTTTGGAGGGCTCAGTTTCCTCAGTTTGCAGGAAGGATTTTCCGCCGCCTATGACATCGAGGTCGACGTGTTCGAGGCGGACGAGAAGGGAAGACCGGGAGAGCTCGTACTGAATCGACTGATCCGAAGAGAGGTACCTCCGATAGAGGAGTTCAACCGCACCCTGTCCGATACGCTCTATGATATTTCCCAGCATCTACTCGGAAGCCTTCGGAGCGGATCGTATATCATGTCCGTCCGCGTCGAGGACGGAAATACGCGCATCGTTTCATCGATGCAGCAACCGGTTGAAATCCCGTCCTACGAAGGAGACGTATCGATGAGTAGCGTTATGCTCCTCGAGCAGAGCCGCGACCCGGACGTGCGCGTTCGCCCGAATGTGGCCAATGTTTTCGATGCACGGGACCGCCGGTTCATCGTCTCCTACGACGTGTACGGGCGCAACTCACTGCCCGTCCGGTTTTCGTACGACATCTATCGGCTGAAGGGGCATGGTAGCAAGATCCGCCGTGAAGAAGTGCCCGAACGCTCGATGGAGGCCGTGGAGGAACGGTGGTTGGAGAGGGGGACAAACCGCGTGCGTTCCTCTATATCCATAGGCGATCTCCCCCTCGGGATGTATGTGCTGGGGATTTCGGTTACCGATGAAGCATGCACCGAGCTTACCGGTCAGTGGAAGCCATTCGAGGTCCGATGGACCGGTCTCTCCGAACAGATCAGCAATCTGGATCGGGCCATCGCACAATTGGAGCCGATTGCCAAGCGGAGCCAACTGGAGGAGATGCAGAATGCTCCTACCCGACAAGAAAAACGAACATTTTTCTTTGAGTTCTGGCAAAAGCGGGATCCAACGCCGCGAACGGAGCGAAACGAACGGATGGAACAGTTTTACTACCGCACCTGGTATGCCGATGAGCAGTTTGCCTCCGCGCAGGAAGATGGATGGCAATCCGATCGCGGTCATGTTTTCCTGAAATTCGGCGAACCGGATCAGACCGTCGCCTATCCGATTAATGCGCGAGAAAGTTTCGAGATTTGGACATACGAGAATATCAATCGCCGTTTCATCTTTATCGACAAGGACGGCGCCGGCCGCTTTGTGCTACTCCGGCCGATCTGGGACAAACGCAACCGCATACGGTAACTCCGGCGTCGAGACGGCGTAGGCAGGGGAACTCCGGCTGCTGCCCAGGTTCAGCACGAACGGTTACCCGCAACCCTCCACCATGCGCATCATTTTCCTCGGTACCCCCGAATTTGCCGTCCCTTCCCTCGAGATCCTGATCGGTGCAGGCTACAAACCGATTGCGGTGGCTACGGCGCCGGACAAGCCGCGCGGTCGCGGACAAAAACTGACTTCGACCCCTGTGAAGAAGGTGGCGCTCACGCATACTATTCCGATACTTCAACCGGAATCCGTCAGGGATCCCGCATTCGCCCGGCGAATCAGGGAACTGAAGCCCGACCTGCTCGTCGTCGTGGCCTTTCGCATTTTGCCCACGGAGGTATTCACCACGGCTACCATGGGTGCGTTCAATCTGCATGCATCGCTGCTCCCGGCATTCCGCGGAGCGGCTCCTATCAACCGTGCTATCATGGCCGGAGCGGAGGAAACCGGAGTCACCACGTTCTTTTTGAAAGAAAAAGTGGATACGGGCAATATCATCCTGCAGAAATCGCTTGAAGTGGGGCCGGATGAAACCGCAGGCGAATTGCACGATCGCCTCATGCGGCTGGGGGCGGTAGCCGTTAAGGAGACCGTAGATCAGATTGCCGCCGGATCGGTCGTCACTTCCGAACAGGACGAGGCACTCGCCACAAAGGCGCCGAAAATATTCAAGGATGACGCGCGAATCCCGTGGGAGCACCCGGCCGCCGACGTGCACAACCACATCAGGGGATTGTCTCCGTACCCCGGTGCCTGGACGGTGCACGGAAGCAATCTGATCAAGATTTATCGATCCAAAAGAAGCGACCGAACGGGCAGGCCGGGCGAAGTGCTCGAATCGAAAGAAAGACTGCGCATCGCCTGCGGAAAGGAGAGCGTCGAAATACTCAAGTTGCAGCAGGAAGGACGCCGGCGCCTTCCGGCGGCCGATTGGCTCCGGGGATACGCCCTCGAGGTGGGCACGATCCTTGGATGAAGTCTCGTGATTTTCGGGCCGCATTTCTGCCACACTCCTGAGGGCTTTCAGCAGGGCAGATCCTCACGAGGTCAAATCGGGAAATGGGGTAAAAAAATACCGGTTTCATGCGGTTGCATGAGACGTATATTCAAGCTTTTCCTGTATGGAAAAATCTGCCGTCAATAGATATGGCACCAGAGGAATCAGGTACTTTTCTCCGACCCTTTCTCCATGCCCTGGCGCGTGTACACCAGCGAGAAGTGCTTCAACTCAATCGGCTGGAGAGGGAGGCCGGGGAAGCCTTTACAAAACGATTTGGCGATTCAGGTGACCGGATTCAAACCGCGTCCGCAAGCGGACACGTCGCGCTCTTTGCCGAGCACACCTACTACTTTGATGGCTTCGGACTCGCTCTGCCGATCCCGTATGGCACGGCCATCGCCATGTGTCCGGTCGAACCGGGTGATGCTTTCTGCTTTTTTGAACGAGAGCACCAAGACGTTCCGCTGACCCGGGAAGCTGCAGCGTCCGAGAAAGGTCCTGCACCTACCCGCGCCCCGACGCGAGACAGACTTGTCAAGGCAATCGCCTCCCGTTACGGCCCGGCACAGGTATGTGTCGTATCCAATATTCCGGAATGCTGTGCCGATGGTGATGTGGCTGCCCTGACGGTGGCGTGGGAGCGGGCGGCAGGCGAAGGAAACGATGGTGAGAGGTCATCCACCGATACGGTCGAACTTGCGGCGTTGATTTCGGATGCGGTAGGACGTCCTTTCGGTGTGGCCCCGATTCTGGTCGCACGGCATGCCGTGGACGGAGAGGCATTATTACTTGATGCACGCACCAAAGGTCATCTCGGTCTGAAACTCCCTCCGCGAGATCTCTGCATCTTCGGC
>CAZIIP010000290.1:0-4895 GCA_964539455.1 uncultured Rhodothermales bacterium | reverse complement strand
TGAACCGAACACCCGACGAACACCCTCCGCCATCGCACACACGACCGGCTCGCTGACTGCTCCGTATTCAGCGATCAGCCCGCCATCCACTCCGAGCAGGTCCGTTTTCGACTCATTGCTGTAGGTAATCGCAGCACCGCGCACATAGGCGGATGATCCTGCTACATTGGTGAGGCGGTGTGCGATAAGACCGCCCGTACAGCTTTCCGCTATGGCGAGCGTTCGGTTCCGCTCCAGCAACAGCCTGCCGACCACCTCTTCGAGCAGATCATCTTCCGTTCCGTATATCAGATCGCCGATCTTATCCCGAATTCGACGTTCCGTGTCGTCAATCGCTGCTGCGGGATCGGGGAGTCGTTTGTCGACGGCCGATATTCGCAAGCGCACCCCGCGGAGCGTGCTGGGCAAAAAAGCTACTTTCACGCCGCCGGCAAGCAGGTCGTCTATCGGTTGCAGCTTTTCGCTGACGTCCGATTCGCCGGCTCCCGCCACTTGTAGTGTTTTGTGCCGGATATGTACTTCCGGGTCACCGCGACGCAACCTCGGAAGTAGTTCGTCCGTCACTATTGCCCTCATTTCTCTTGGAACACCGGGCAGCAGGCATATGAGACAGTCCACGTGCTCATCCTCCAACCACAGACCGGGTGCTGTTCCCACCCGGTTTTCGAGTACGGAGAAACCCCGGGGTACGTCTGCCATCTTCTCGGCAGCCTTGGTCAATTTTCTTCCTCGGCGGCGATAGACCGTCGACAAATGCTCCCACACGGACTGATTGCGCTCCAGTGGCCTTCCGCAAAACGAGGCAACGGCTTCCCGCGTCATGTCGTCGTGGGTCGGTCCGAGACCACCTGTCAGAATGACCAGCGAATGCTTTCTGCAGAGTCGATCGAGCGCATCGTGAATGGCCGATTCTTCGTCTCCCACCGCCACGATCTCCGTTACGTGATATCCTGCCGCATCGAGCCTCTCGCTTATCCAGGAAGCGTTTGAATTGATCACCTGCCCAATCAATAATTCATCACCGATCGAAACGATTGCTGCGTTCTGAGGCCCTGCCTTCATATCTCTCAACCAAGATTTCCTATAGCGTAATGCGGCAACGCATCAAGATACGCCGCTGCGAACTGATGCCCGAATCACAGCGACGGGATTGAGAAGCGATGCCGTTTGCTGAATCGACCTCCCGGGCTGTAGCTTCCCGGACAAACCCACCGGCGAATGACCTCGCATCCGGCTACCAATGTTTGGCAGGTTTCCTACAGGATTCGATCGAGTGAAGTGGACCGTACAGGAATAGCCAAACCCGAGGCCTTGCTCAACTTGTTTCAGGAAGCGGCAACCGACCATGCCGAGGCACTGGGGGTCGGCGCGGGATTGATCGAAGGACACAACCTTGCATGGGTTCTGAGTCGCCTGCAGGTGCATTTTCCGGTTCCCGTGGGCTGGAAGTCCACGGTTTGTGTCGAAACCTGGCCATCCGGAGTCGACCGGCTCTATGCATTCAGGGATTTCGTATTGACGGATAGCGACGACCGGCTGCCGGCAGCGGGCGTGTCAACGTGGCTATTGATTGACGTCGCCAGACGTAGACCGGTACGGATGCCCACCGAGGTATCGGACATTCCGATCCCGAAACGGCCGCGCGCGCATCTGCCCGATGACCTTCCTTCCGAACCTTTGGATGCGTATTTGAAAGAAGGAAACAGGTCAGCCCGTTCCGCGGACATCGACATCAATGGCCATGTGAACAACGTTAGATATGTCGAGTGGCTAACGGACGAGATTCCGGCATCGATTCGCGAAAATTACAGGCTTTCGAATCTTGACCTTCGGTTTAAGAGCGAATCGGTTGAAGGTGATTCATTGGCCGTAATGACAAAATATCCGTCTTCGCCATCAGAACCCTGTGTCGTCACATCTACCATTCGACACGCCGGCACGAAAAGGGTCGCTGTTCTCGCAAACATGGTCTGGCGTAGCCGTTAGGAACCGCCGGCGCTTTGTCTTGGTCTTCGCCTTCGTGCGCAATCGATCGATTTCGAGCGCACAAACGCTTTGGATTGCAACTCTGTGACGGCATCTGCATATACTAGCACAAGGGTTTGTCGCTTTGTTGAAGATGGCTGATCGTGGGCGTTCATATCGACTGTACAGTTGGGAAAAACGGCGGAGCGCGGGTGGCCCGGAGGCGGATTTCTGGTCTAATTCCACGAATCGCTACCTGGTCAGCCTACTCGCCTCCATCGGCCTGATTCTGGGCATCATACACGTTCCGATTGAACGAACGGCCGGTATAGGCTGGCGCTCCTCCCCGTCTACCGAACCGACTTCCTTTGACCTGCTGCCCCCGGAATACAGCAAGCAGCCGGTCAAGGAATTGCTTGACTTTTCCGGCGGTGTTCCGGTAACGGATTTCGGCAAGCCCGAAGAGGCCAAAACGGTATCCGAAGAAGGCTCTTCGGACAACCCGACCAATCTCGCTGCACGATCGGATAGTCTGAGCGGTATTCGACAGAGGCCCAGAAAAACCAGGGTCCGTGATCTTGAAGTGCTGCAATTTGCCGAAGAGCAACCCGAAATCATCGGCGGGCTGAATTCCCTCTACCTTCGAATCCGTTACCCGAAGGCCGCACAAGAGTCCGGAATCGAAGGTCTGGTCCTCGTCAGTTTTATCGTCGAAACGGACGGCACGACGAGCGACATTCGCGTGCTCGAACCGCTTCATCCTCTTTGTGACAAAGCGGTGGTCGACGCCATTGGCGAAACACCCTTTACCCCGGCGCGACAAAACGGCAAAAGGGTCCGTGTTCGCATGCATCTGCCTATCCGTTTCGTGCTTATCGATGATCCCACCGGACTTATGGTCGATCATTCGGAAGGTGTACCGGAGACCTAGAAGAACCGTCCTTGAGTCCTCTCTCCAGGCATTGCGTCACCTCTTTGGACGAGCGCCGCCTACGCTGTAAGTTTTGGTCCGACCATGGACGTCAATAGCGCTCCTTTCCAACCTTCAGGTATTTGTTTTGGAGACACTTAAGCGCACGCCTTTGTATGAAGTACATCGCAGCCTGGGTGCGCGAATGATTGCATTCGCCGGATTTGAGATGCCCGTACGCTATTCCGGAGTGCTAGAAGAGCATCTGGCCGTGCGGCGAGCTGCCGGAATTTTCGATGTCAGTCATATGGGAGAAATACTTGTTACCGGCGGTGAAGCGGAAGATTTTGTGCAGTCTGTTGTGACAAACGACATCTCCGGACTGATGGACGGAGGCGCCCTCTATACCGTAATGTGCAATGAGGAGGGTGGAATCCTCGATGATCTTCTTGTCTATCGACTATCACCCACCGATTACATGCTTGTGGTAAATGCTTCCAATATTCGGAGGGACCTGGAATGGTTGTCGCAACACGCCCGGGATCGGACAAACATCGTGGACATGTCGGATCAGACGGCACTCATTGCGCTACAAGGACCGTCATCGTCCCGGATTCTGGCAATCGCTACCGGCAAGTCATGGGAAGATCTAAAATCGTTCCGCTTTGAATTTGCCTCTCAGGCACTCTTCGGTCAGGATGGAGACATCATCGTGTCGGCAACCGGATATACGGGGGAGCGGGGTTTTGAACTGTATGTGCCTTCAGCAGCGGCCGATAGTGTCTGGGAACAGTTGATGAGCGCCGGCGCACAAGAAGGCCTGTTACCGGCCGGTCTGTCAGCCAGGGACACACTCCGTATGGAGGCCGGCCTTGCGCTCTACGGGAATGACATTAATGAAGAAACCTCACCGCTTGAAGCAGGTTTGGGGTGGCTGGTAAAGCAAAAAAAGGGGGCCTTTATCGGACGATCAGCGATTATGAACCAGAAGCAAGCCGGTCCTTCAAGGAGACTCGTCGGCTTTGTTATGACTGATCGCGGTATCCCAAGGAGGGGGTATCGCATCCTGTCCCTGTCCAACGAACCGGTCGGAAGCGTAACAAGCGGATCTCAGTCACCTGTTCTCAATGCCGGCATCGGTTTGGGTTACGTTCCCAACGAGGACCGGTATACCGCAATCGGTTCGGAATTGCATATCGACATTCGCGGGAAATCACTCAGGGCAACGGTAAAAAAGCCGCCACTCCACAAATAAATGGTCGCTAACGTTTTTCATACACCCGCCATGGTGACCGAACGGCACATCAAAGGCCGGTCGGTCGTGGTAATCGACGTTCTTCGTGCATGCTCTACCATTGTCACCGCCTTGCACAACGGAGCAACGCGCCTGTTGCCGGTATCCAATTTGGAAACTGCGGGACGACTGGGCCAAAACATGGATTCGGAGCGCACGCTGCTAGGGGGCGAGCGACATGGAAAAAAGATCGAAGGATTCGATCTCGGCAATTCGCCGATGGAGTATACCGCCGAGGTTGTACGGGATAAAACCATCATTATCAAGACAACCAACGGTACGGACGCCATCCTGAAGGGCAAGGGTGCGAACCACATACTCGTTGGAAGCTTTCTGAATGCACAAGCAACCGTCGATTTTATTCTGGACGCCGGCCTGGATGTCTCCATCTTGTGTGCCGGATGGCGCGGGCTCACCTCGTATGAAGACATGGTTTGTGCCGGGCTATTACTCGACCGCCTCTGGTCCCAGACAAATGAGACCGCGTCGACGGATGCATGCAGGATTGCACACCTGCTGTTTCGGGATGCCGAACGCCGTCTGGAGGACGCACTGACGGCCAGTGACCACGGTCAACGTCTTGCTGCTCTCGGCTCCGACGGTGACGTGGCGTACTGCAGCCAAATCGATGTGTTCGACATCGTAGCCAGATTCGCCGATCCCACAACCGGTATTGTCAAGGCCGGAACCGAATCTGCAACTTGAGGTCGGATAATCCGCGTACTT
>CAZIIP010000289.1:0-4897 GCA_964539455.1 uncultured Rhodothermales bacterium | reverse complement strand
TGGCAAATGAAATCGATAGCGGGTGTTACCTCGATCACGGTTGAAGATATGCG
Organism: uncultured Rhodothermales bacterium; assembly: GCA_964539455.1. Classification (GTDB taxonomy): domain Bacteria; phylum Bacteroidota; class Rhodothermia; order Rhodothermales; family CAYLXM01; genus CAZIIP01. Next base: position 4,844 of record CAZIIP010000289.1, on the reverse strand, counting down.
CTCGTCGCGCGTGCTGGCCACCGTATCCGCCGACGGTTTTCCTGCGGAGTCGTCATTCGACGTCACGCTGTCCGACCTTGAACCCGGCGCATATGCGTTAAATCTCGGCCTGCAGTTCACGGACGGCAGTCTGATCAAGGGCTTCCCGATAGATTTCGAGGTCCTTCCGAGATCGCTTGTCATGGAAGCGTATCCCAATCCGGCTCCCGGCGCCTTTACCATCAGAGCTGCGTCCCATACGGGCGGAAACATTCTGGTGGAGATTTTAGATGCGGCAGGCCGGCTTCAGCGCCGCTTCGAAGCAGTGCTCCCGACCGGAGGCGCGTATCATGAGATGCGCGTTGCGCTTGATGACCTGGCCCCGGGACTTTACCGCTTGTCGATTCAGGATGTAGCAGGCAACGTGGAAACGGTTATGATTACCATGCTTTAACTAGGGCCTGTTCACACTAACCGATTGGCCGCTGGTGCGCGTAAAATTCGACCGATATAGGGTGCGAGGAGCGAAGTTTGGTTATTCCAAATGAGAGCCGAGCAATGACGAACAGTCAAGGCCCTAGCCGGGAAGAGCGTCGCCGCCTTTCTCGCGGTGCGCGCTTACTGTACGGAGGTCTCCTCCGGCTTCATAAGGGCGCGGATCGCCTTGATGACGACTTCCGGATCTTCGTTCTGCACGTAACGACCGGCCTTATCTGAAACAACGTGTTCTCCCTCCGATGACGCGGCCGTCAGCCCGTTGTGCAATCCTCTGAGTACCGCTCTTCCCTTCTCGGTATTTCCGATCCACCGGATGGAATCCCGAACCGCGCCGGCCGTGATGACGGTTGTCGGAACATCCGGCAAGGATGCCTCAAACCTTCTCCGTTTTCCGATATCGGAAAACAACGCGTACTCATCCGATACCGGTGACGGCATCGAGAGAAAGAAGGCATCGCGCTGTTCAATCTGCTCCACCGCTTCATCCCCGCCGATCTGCGTCCAGAACAATTCCTGTTGTTCGTGGGCGGGATGAATCAGCACCAGACCCGCAACGTCGTCGGGATACTGTGCCGCAAAGCGCCGGACGATATAGGCTCCCGTTTCGTGCCCGACCAATACGTAGGGCGGCTCGGCACGCACGGCATCGAGGGTGGCGCGCAGCCGGTCCACCATTAGATCGATCGTAAGAGGTTCGTCCGCGGCCTCCGAAAAGCCGATCCCGGGCCGGTCGTACGCAATGACGGAAGCAACATCAGACAGCCCGTCGAGCACGTCACGCCACACCCGCAATCCTTCTCCGGTACCGGCCTCGAGCACAATCGTGGTGTCCCCGCTTCCTCGCGTCACTACATTGGTCTCCAGCCCTTCGACGGTCACTCTCCGTCCGTCAGGCACAGCATGATCGATTCCTTCGTTGTCGATCTCCACCTGCTGTTTCCTGGGCTCGGGGGTGACGGGCTCTACTCCAAGCACGTCATAGGCCTCTTGTATCGTCATTTCATTCGGATCGATCGATAAGCCCGGCCGTGCAATCATCATCGGCCCCACCTGCGCGAGATCGTCGATACATCCTCCTACATATACGTTGGTCCGGACGCGGTCCATACGGCAATCCATCACGGTACCCAGGTATGTCCATGTGTACATCACCGAGCCCTCGGTAATGGTAAGGCCCTCCAAAGGATATTGGTTGCCAACCCCCCAGGTAAGCGATCCTGCCGGAACCTCACCGTTCGATTCAACGACGACATCAAAGGAATACACGCGGTCGATATCAAATCCCGGCGGCACCATTTTCCCGGTCCACGGTCCGGCGACATCCATCTGGGCAAAAGAGGTCACCGTTGAAGCGAAAAGTACCGTCAGGATGACCGTGATTTTTCTAGCAACAGTTTTTTTCATGATTCCAATGCTCACGCTGAGTCCAGATCCTGTTATGCGCGCTCAATATCGACTAATTGACCCGTGAGATAACACCTATTTTCTGGTGAATTCATGAACTGCGGGAACGCGCAAATGCTTTTTCTGTTGGCCCGGTACCCCTTTTTAGCACGGTGGTCTTTTGTTCAGGGAGGCATAGTCTGCCACCCATCAACCGTTGTATGCGAGGAAGTGCAGTGAGTTTACGCCGATCCGGAGAATTGCTGGCCGTTTTGATTGTTGCCGGTATACCAACGGGTTTGTTTGCCCAGACGGCGACCGTTCGTGGCTTTGTGACCGACAGAGCTAACGGAGAACCGCTAATGGGCGTCAATGTCATTGTATCCGACGGCTCGCCGGAGGTCAGGGGAGCCACAACGGATGGCGACGGGGTCTATTCCATATCCCAGCTCGAACCGGGATCTTACACTCTTGAGGCGACCTACGTCGGGTTTGAGACGTATACCACGGAAATCGAGATGGTCGCCGATCAGACGGAGATCCTTAACATCTCCCTGTCCGAGGCCACCACGGAAATGGGGGAAGTCGTTGTCGAGTCGGTATCCGAGGCATCGGGCGCAAGACAGTCGGCCGGTCTCCAGCAGATCCGCCCCAGTGACATATCGCGTGTCCCGACCCCCGACGTCGCCGGCGACCTGGTTTCTTTCCTCACAACCGTACCCGGTGTCGTCACGCTGGGTGACCGGGGCGGCCAGTTATTCGTACGAGGCGGCGAGCCCTCGCACAATCTGGTTTTGCTCGACGGGATGGTCGTCTACCAGCCGTTTCACGTATTGGGATTCTACTCCGCCTTCCCGTCCGATGCCATCAGCAGAGCGGATTTCCATGCGGCGGGTTTCGGCACACCCCATACCGGTCGGATCTCATCCGTGCTGGATGTCTACACGCGGAACGGAAACAAGCGGACGGTGGACGGCTCCGTATCGTTGTCGCCGTTCGTCACGGCGGCACAGGTAGAGGGACCGCTGGTTCGCGACAGAATCTCACTGTTACTCTCGGCCCGGCAGTCGGTCATCGAACAGATCGCATCGGAATACGTCGATGCGCCGCTGCCGTTCAATTTCGGTGATTACCTCGGCAAAATGCACTGGGTAATGAGCCCAAACCACCAGCTCTCCTTTACGGTCCTCCATACGTACGACCGGGGCCGGCTCAGTGGAGCGAGCGAAGACCGTGTGCTGGATGAAGTGCGCTGGCGCAACGAGGCATTTGGACTGCGGTACATTTTCCTGCCCAAGCAGGTGCCCTTTGTCGGGGAGATCCTCCTCTCTTACTCACGTGTCAACTCGGAATCCGGACCTTCAGAAGCCCCGATTCGGAGATCCGAAGTCGATGGCTTCAACTATGCCGTCAACATCACAAATTTCATCGGAAACGTCGAGTGGAAGTGGGGCGTGTTCTGGCGGGTTCCCGAGAGCACGACCTTGCTGGGCGGCACCTTTCAGAATGTTGACTTCGGCTTCGCTCGCCGGCACAAGGCGGGTCTCTATCTCGAACCCATGTGGAAGTTCAACAACGGCCTGAATCTCCAGGCGGGAGTGATCGGACAGATTTTCCCTGGACAGGACAACGCCATTTTTGCCGAGCCACGGATTCGAGCGATCTGGGACCTTGGTGCACATGAGTTCAACGCCGCCGCCGGCCTCTATCACCAGGAATTATTCGGTCTGAGCGATCGAAGGGACGCCACAAGCGTCTTTACCGCCTGGCGGAGTGCTCCACGTGAAAACCTCTCCCGTGCCGTCCACTCGCTCGCGGGCTACCGCTACACCCCCTCACCCAATCTGCAACTGTCCGTCGAGGGCTTCTATAAACAGCTGTACAACCTGTATATCTCCGAGTGGACGGCCTATCCGCGATTTACCTCCAGACTGCAGGCAGCCGACGGACGTGCATTCGGTGCCGATGCACGCATCGAGTATACCAGCAGCCGGTTATACGCATACGTCAGCTACGGCTGGTCCAACGTGCGCTACAGTGCCGGTCAGGAAACAATAGAACTTTGGTATGGGGAGGAAACGCTCGACTTCCGTCCCCCGCACGACCGGAGACACCAGCTCAACCTCCTCGCGAGCACCACCCTGGCCGGCTTCGATCTGAATGTTCGCTGGAATCTCGGCTCAGGACGGCCGTTCAGCCGTGTATTCGGATTCGACGGATTCGTTTTAATGAACGGCGTTAACGACCTGTTTACGGTAGAGGATGAACAACGGGTAATCTATGAGCGGCCGTTCAACGGCATTTTGCCCGCCTATCACCGCCTGGATATCTCCATAGATCGTCGTTTCGATTTTGGCGGTGCCGCACTTACCGTTCAGGGCAACATTATCAATGTTTACAATCGGGACAATCTGTTTGCGCTCGACATCTTTACCCAACGTCGGACCGATCAGCTACCTTTTCTTCCCACATTCGGCATCAAAGCGGAGTTTTAGCGGTGCGCCATTCGATTTCCATAGCCGGCTTGTTCCTCCTGAGCATCTTCGCCTTGGCCCACATGGGCTGCGATTCGACCGTGACGACGAGCCTCGGGAGCGACCGGCCGTTTACCCTCTGGGGAGTGCTCAACGTGAAATCAGGCGTCCATGCCGTGCGCTTGTTTACCATCGAAGATAAACTGCAATCCGTCTCCGATGCAGCCGTCGATGCCACGGTCACTTCTACCAATCTGACCACCGGTGAGATGCGTACCTGGAGCGATTCGGTCGTTACCCTGGACGACGGAGACTTTCGACACGTGTTTTGGGAAGCCTTCCCCCTCGTCGCCGGTCACGAATACAGGATCGAAGCGACGACCTCAAACGGTGAAACCAGCTGGGGAGAAACCCGTGTGCCGGGGCCTATCTCACTGTCGGTGGAAGATCCCGATCCTCAACTGGTCAACAACACCGAACAAATCGTCCACGTATCGGGCGATCCGCCCG
>CAZIIP010000288.1:0-4909 GCA_964539455.1 uncultured Rhodothermales bacterium | reverse complement strand
GGCCGAAAGTTGAACGCCCCAAACGGCGGGAAACACCTTCTCGCATCCTACGGGAAACCGGTCGCGAACGAACTGCGCATGGGCGGGTCCGTCCGTTATGATGGCATCCGCCCTGCGCAGCACATGGGAAACGACCGGCCGGTAATAGATACGCTTCCACCCCGCCCATGGCACAACCGTCACGTCGCGCGTCCACGTCTGAATCATCAACGGATGAAACCCGGTCCGTACCGCCATCAATCCGTACGTGCTTGCGAAGGAAGCCATCACGACGTCTGGATTGATCTTCCGGATCAGCCGTTTGACCGATCTTGTACCGGCAATGAAGTCGCTCGGGTGAAGGTTTTTCCGTCTGCCCGCACCCGGACCTTTTGCCGTAAGATGGTGGTAGTCAATGTCGGGCGAGTGCGATCTGGGGACGGAGAAGGATGCCAGCGATACCGACAAGCCCACGTCGCACAATGCCGGCAGCCACTTGTCAACGTGATAGTCGGCCGCATTCCCCAGATAAAGTAGATGTACCGGTTTCATGTGGAATGAGGATAATACCGTACGGCGTATTATTCTGCGTGAAGAGACCCTGATATTTGCCGATTGTCTGCACCGGAGATAGTTTCAAATATCGAATAAGTCAAGCAGAGGTGACTATGCTATATGCGATAATAATGGCAGGGGGCATCGGATCTCGTTTCTGGCCGAGGAGCAGGAAAGCACGTCCTAAACAGTTTCTGGCGGTATTCGGTGATCAGTCACTCATTGGACAGACATCGGAGCGGTTGGACGGACTCATTCCACCGGAACGGCGTTTGGTCCTCACCAACGAAGACTACGTCGGGCTCACTACCGAGGAACTGCCTGAAATTCCACGCGAGAACATTTTGACCGAGCCCGTGGGACGGAATACGGCGCCTTGTATCGCCTACGCGGCGGCCCATCTCGCTGTCAGAGATCCCGAAGCCGTGATGGTCGTCCTGCCTGCCGACCACTTGATCGCCGATGAAGCCGGGTTTCACGATGTGCTGCGTACGGCCGTCGGGAAAGCCGAGGAGGGATCGGGCCTCGTCACCATCGGCATTACCCCAACGCATCCGGCGACGGGATACGGCTATATCCAGTTTGAGGCCGGAGACAACGATCACAATGCCGTCGAAGCGATGCCCGTGATCCGCTTCGCTGAAAAACCGGACGCCGACCGTGCGCGCGCCTTCGTCGACAGCGGCGACTTCCTCTGGAACAGCGGAATGTTTATCTGGAAGGCCTCCGCTATTCTCGAAGAAATCAAACTCAATCTTCCGGAGGTTCACCGTGCATTCCTGCCCGTTCGCGACAGCGCCGATCCGGATGCATCAACCGTTCGCGAGGCCTTTATGGCCTGCCCGAGCATTTCGATCGACCACGGGGTCATGGAGCAGGCCCGGCGGGTGTACGTCGTACCCGGTGATTTCGGCTGGAATGACGTCGGCGACTGGAAGGCCGTGTACGATCTGAGTGAGCATGATGAAAACGGTAACGCCGTGAAGGGGAATGTCCTCCTGGAGTCCGCCTCGAACAACCTCGTTCATGGCGGCGAACGGCTGATTGCCGTCGTCGGCGTCGATAACATTGCAGTAATCGATACCGGCGATGCACTCCTGGTCTGTAGCCTGGACGAGTCACAGAAGGTGAAAACCGTTTTGAACCGGCTCAAGAAGGAAAAGCCCGAATACGTCTGACCGCCCGCAACCGCGGTCGCCGATCTGAAATCCGTCCTGCCGCTTCTTTTGCCGTCTCCGGCCTGCCGGATAGCATGGGGCTAAGCGTCTCTGTGGCCAAAAAGCATCCCGCGGCCGTCCTGTAAGCAAACCCGCTACACATTGCCGGTCCTTTCCGGCGCTGGAGGCACAGCGTGGGGCCCGTCGTTCATCATTTCATAACATGAGATGCCGGGATATTTCCCCGTCTCATGAAACATTCGCGCCGGAAACCCGAATAAGTGCACCGACTCGTCACAATTTGACGTAATAGTCAACTTGTGACTTTAGAGTCATTTCGTTTATAACGTTCTAAGCTCTCGGGTTTTTTATAATGGCGGTGCGTGACGGTCGGAAAGCGAAAGGGACCGATTCATCCTCGCTTGGCAGGCGTGATCGTGAACGGCTGCAGCGTCGGGAAGCGATGCTGGAAGCGGCCATGGAGGTTTTCGCCAACAAAGGTTTCGACAATTCGTCAATCGACGAAATCGCCGCACTGGCGGAATTCGGAAAAGGCACGGTCTACAATTATTTCCCCGAGGGCAAGGACGGCTTGCTGCTCGCGATCTTCGAGCGCATTCATCTGGAGCTGGCCGATATCGGTGCGGATGCGCTGGCCTACGATCCGGACCATCCGATTTCCTTTCGAAAACGTCTGTCCAATCTCATGATCCGGCTGATCGATCATTTCATCGAGCACGCCGACATTTTTGCCATTCTGCAGAATGAGGCAAGCCGGCTGGCGTTGGGCAACGATGAGAAGAAGGCGGCGGTGATTCAAAGCCAGCACGCAGCCTGGATTGCCGTCCTCGAGCCTGCGGTGGTACAGGCCATGGAACAAGGTGAATTACGAAAAATCCCGACCCGCGCAGCCGTGCGGATGATTCTGGGAAGTCTTGAAGGATTTCTCCGGTATCGCAGCTACGAGCGATGCGGCATGGCGGCCGGACGAGCGGCCAACGGACCCGTATTGCCTCCGGAGGAAGCGGCGCAGCTACTTACCTCCATGCTGATGGACGGTCTCGGCCGGAAGGAAAAATCGCAATCTGAAACCCCACTCGAACTCGCTTCGGAAAAGAATTGAACCATACGGAATGAACGTCAAGAGAGATATATCGGTTGTGCTCGCCGGCTTTTTTGCGCTGATAGTGTTCCTCTTTCCGCGCGGCTATGCCCAGACGGTTGCAGAGCCTGCCGCCCAATTGCCCATCGACCTCTCGATTGAGGAAGCGATCGAACTGGCACTGCGCAACAGCTATCTCGTCCGTGGTGCCGAGCTTTCATTGCAGGACGCAAATGCCCAGGTCAAGAATGCGTTCGGCCAGGTCCTGCCGTCGGTGATGTTGGCGTCATCATATCAGCGAAACCTCAAAACGGCCAACCCCTTCGCCGGGAGCAGTGCGGGCGATTTCTTCTCGGGTCTGGGATCCATCGGTTGGCTGGCCTTCAACGAAGAAGCCCGCACCGACGGCGACCCTTCCACCACACCGATCACCATCGATGAATTTTTCCGGCGGCAGCAACAGGGCTTTGAAGAGGCCGGAATCGTGATCGACGAAAGTGACAACCCGTTTGCCGTCGACAATACGTTCTTCAACGGTATCAGTGTAACCCAGACCCTTTTCGACTGGCGGGCGATTCTCGCCGTGGATGCCGCCCGAGCGGCCAAACTCGCCGCCAGAGCCGGAGTTGAGCGTCAGATGCAGGTGACCGTGCACGAGGTACGCAAGGCATTCTATCAAGCCCTGCTTGCAAGGGAAAACGTCACGGTGATCGTCGGCAGTATCGACCGCACCGCGGAAACCCTGTCGGAGACCAGTAAGCGCGTCGCCCAGGGCGTCACGTCGAAATACCAGCGGCTGAGTGCAGAAGTTGAGTTGTCCAATCTGGAAACCCGGTTGATCCAGGCCGAAAATGCCGCTGCGCTGGCGCTCAACAACCTCAAAATGGCGATCGGCATTCCGGTCGAAACCGATATCCTGCTGGACGGATCATTGGACCGTTTTTATGCCAATCAGGGCACGTTCCAGACAATTGCACTTAACGATGCCGTCGGTGCCGCGATCGACAACCGCCCGGATCTTCAGCAGGCCGATCTTGCCGTCACGTTGCAGGAATACCAACGTCGAGCGGAAAACGCATCCTACATGCCGCGCATCAGCGCATTCGCGAATTTCAATTACTCCGGACGTGTGCCCGATAATCGCTCCGGCTACAACACGGACCCTGACGATCCCTTTTCGTATACCCCCACGAGCCGCGGCTTCTTCAGCGATTCGTATTGGAACCCGGACATAAACGTGGGCCTGAGTGTCTCCTGGACGCTATTCGACGGATTTCAGCGGCAGGCCAGGATTCAACAGCAGGAAATCGGTATCCGGCGCCGCGAGTTGGAGTACGAACAGATGTTCGAATCCGTCCGCAGCCAGGTCGATGCCACCCTCAAGTCGGTTCGAGCCGCAGCACGCCGCATCTATGCGCAAGAACAGAACACCGAGCGCGCGGAATTGAACTATTCCTTCGCGTCTACCCGTTTGCGCGAGGGCGTCAGCAGCAGCCTCGAAGAAAGGCAGGCGTCCGAGTTGCTCGATCAAAGTCGTATCGGCTACTTACAAGCCGTACACGACTACCTCATCGCATTGAGCGACTATTACACGTCGGTAGGTACGCCCCTGCTGATGCATGAATCAGACATCAAGATCACCCGCCGCTAACCGGCCATCAAGCAACGCGCCAATAGTGCCAGCCATGCAATTTCATCCATTTCGCGCCAAAACCGGTATCGCCATTTTTTCGCCGGTACTGATCGCTTTTCTCACCCTCTTTGCCGGGTTCGGCAGCGGATGCAACAATGCAGACGGTGCCTCCGCTTCCGCTGAATCGGAAGAGCGTAGTGAAGCGCGCATCGTCAGGGTCGAAACCATTCGTGTGCAGAGCGTATCGTTTGAGGACTACATCTCCCTCACCGGTACGGTCGAGGCCGTCAACGATGTTAATCTCTCGGCGGAAACCGGAGGGCAACTCACGTATGTGGCGCCCCTGGGTAAAGTGGTGTCGCCGTCCAGCATCGTCGCACGCATCGACGACCGGCTTGCGCGCAGTTCGATGGAGGCCGCCAAGGCACAATATGAGCTGTCCGAAGACACCTTCAATAGACAGGAAGCACTCTACCGTGATTC
>CAZIIP010000287.1:0-4919 GCA_964539455.1 uncultured Rhodothermales bacterium | reverse complement strand
TCGGACGGCATCTCGCGGCTTGTTACCGGAGCACTCTTCGGCATCGTTGCCGGACTCTTCCTTGGAGATGCGATTGCGGATGTTACCGAAAAAAAGCAAGACGCAAAAAAAGTGGAATTGAAGTCCGGTGACGCTGTACCGGCAAGCGGAGAATAGATAATTCAAACGTTTAAACGGAACGATAAATGCAAGGAAAGTCGCAGTCTATTCTACTTGGTGCACTGGTTGCCGCCCTGCTCGGCATTATTCTCTCATACGTTGCACAACTCAATCAGTATCTGGGATTGTTTGTCTGCTGTATTCCGGGCATCGTAGCCGGACTGATTGCCGTTTGGCACTATACCGATGCAGAGCAGGTGACCTTGCGTGCAGGACAAGGTGCACAACTGGGTGCAATCAGTGCGGCAATCGGCTCCATTATTTCTTCGCTGGTTGTGCTGCTGTTGCAACAGGTCGGCTTGATGCGGGGTACCGAAGAACAGCTTGAGATCCAGCGTCAACAGATGATGGAACAGGGCATGGATCCGGCGCAGATCGATCAGGCCCTGGGTTTTGCCGAATCCATGACATCTCCGCCGGCGATGGCCGGATTCATGTTGGTGGGTATTCTGGTTGCCGCCTTGATAGGCGCAATCGGCGGTGCCATCGGGGCAAATCTTTTCAAGAAAGGAACGGACGATGCGGTCGTGACCGAATAGTGCGGCTCCTAGCGAATACGTCGTGATCGGGACCGCGGCGGGCCAAGGATTTCACGCCATACAAATGCGCGCTGCAGATCCTTGGTTCGCGCCCAAAAACGCTCGGAAAACAAATGAGACGAGTCATCGTCTTCCACTTTTTTCTTTCTTCTTTCCCGTGGCGTAAGAGCCGGCTGTTCCATCAACTTCCGCGCCGTCGACTTTTTGTCCACTGAACGCTCCAGATTGACGAATCGGTCACTTTTGTCTGCATCGAAAGACTCGAATCGGTTCTTCGCAAGTACTACCGGCTTGCCGGCGTTCTCTCTAGTCGGGAACGCATGCTCGTGGAATTCCGAATGACGCTCGTCTTCAGCAGGCCATGTCTCCGCAATTTGCGTATACGCCTCCCGAGGTTTCTCGGTCGGTGATTCCGGCCGGCGCGCTTCCCCCAGCGCCTCTTTTATCTGGCGAAGGGCCTCTTCAAACGGATCGTTTGAGGAGGCAGGCTTTCCGGCCTGCTCGACGGCAACGGTTTCCGTTGTTGATGTACCCTGTTTTGCCGGCTGTTTCTTCTTCTTCTTCTTCTTTCGGCCCAGTAACCCAAACAGCGGAATCAGTAACCAGAGTAATAGTTCGAGATCAAAATCCATTATTTCATGTGCGTAATCGCACGGTTTGTCGTGTTATCGCAGGCATCCAAAAAGACAAAATACATTCCGGCAGGCAGGTCGCCCAAATCCAGGCGAAAGATGCGTCTTCCCGCCGGTTCGCTACTCGTTTTCCTGTGGACGATCCTGCCGGTTGTATCGAAGACCCTGATCAAAACATCGGTAGATTCGGGCAGATCGACATCGAGTGTCACCCTGTCGGTGAACGGGTTTGGATAGGCCGAGCGGATGTCGAAACTCTGCGGTGCATCGATCTGCACATCGAGCGTGGCCAGTACCTCGGAAAAATTATCCAGATACGTCCCTCGGATTTCGTACCTGTAGCGACCGGCAGGGGGCTGGTCCGTCCATTCAAGCGTGACGAGCCCTGTGGCTTCGGAATACCGGATCCCGTCGATCGTTTGCGGCGGGGATAGGACGACCTGGCCGGTGGCGTCGTAGGAGAGCGCTGACCGGTCGACCGTAAAAGTCGTAGCATGGCGAAGGTCACGAACGGGCGCCCGAATGGCGATGCGGCCGTCGCTGACCGAAGCATTGATATCCGATTCACCGAGAGGCAGTTCGAGTGTCGTTTCCGCTTCGACAGTCGGATCAAGATCACCTTGCCTGAACGATAGCCGGTATGTCAGATGTCCCGGTAGTGCACCACGATCGGCTACTTCGAACAATCCGTTGCCCGAAATCGGGTGCGTTGCGTATATGGAGTCGATTCTAACAAATGACGGGGCGACATCCCGCATATCACGGGCGCTATGGGCACGATCAAGCAAAAACCATCCATCTTTAGACTGCGAGATCGCCTGCCAGCTGATTAAAACCTCAGACGGGCGGACGATCGCCTGAAATCCGCCGACCGTGACAAGCCGTTCGCGATCGGTTATCCCGTCGGCAATCAGGCCGAATGGAATCTCACTCGTCGATGCGTCGGCGCTTATCTCGAGTACGTATGCCCCGATCGGCGCCGACGGCAGAAATATCTGCTCGATTGGATCGACCGCATTGTCTCCCCTGACGGCAGCCGACTTCGGATTCACCGGATCGCGTACGTAGGGCTCGAAAACATCGCCCGTGAACCGATGGATAAGACGCATGTCCAGATCGTCCACAAGTACGGCCGCCGGGTTGTCGAGAGTGGCTTCGGCGGGTGCTTCCGCAGGCTGGTCGTTCCACGCGAGCGTAACTCTAACAGGACCCTCGGATATTTTTTCGAGGCTCATGGAGATTGGCTCGGTTGGGTCCAGCAGGTCCTCGACAATGGCGAACGGATTGCCTTCGCGCTGGAGAATGCGCTCGGCCGCGGCCTCTGCATTGAGCAGGCCCCAGCCCGAGGCGTAGTCGGGTCCCGGTGGTCCGAGGTCGGTAGCCGTGTGACATACGAGCGCGCGCAGTGTGGCCGAACGTAGCGGCTCGCCCGTAAGGTCAAGATTGAGCTGCTGCAGAAGCAGAAGGCTACCGGCTGTGTTGGGCGACGACATCGAAGTGCCCGAATATGTCGCATAGCCCGACGGATCTTCCATAGACGAGGAGAACAAGCGATCCCCATTTGCCACGATGTCCGGTTTGATGCGCCCGTCGTCTGCGGGTCCGTAACTGCTGAACGCGCTGATGCCGATATCGCCCTTGATACCGACGTCATCAACCGAGCCGACCGCGAGCACATTCTTGGCGAGAGCGGCCCCTGCTATCGTATCATACCCGTCCGAGCCACCGTCAGCCGGCACCGGCTCCGACTCAACGGTGGCATCACGAAAGCCGCCTGTCGCCGGGTCATAGCGACGATATGCCCCCCTTGACGGTCCCGTATCGGTCCGATCGTTGCCCGCTGATATGACGGGAAGGTACGTTTGAGACTGATACACGATCCGGTCCCACCGCTCCGCTTCCCTGTCATAGAAGCCGAACGTATAGTCTTCCGACGGGCTGATTCGATCATTCCCCATCCAGTACCAGCCGTCACCCTCGCCTTCAAAATCTCCATAGGACCAACCAGCGCTCGGACCGTAGGAATGGTTGGAGACGAACAACCCGTTTTCACCGGCGGCGAGCATCTCGGCACCGTCGGACTGCCAGTCATACGACACAATCAGGGCCTCGTATGCCATTCCGCGCGCTTCTGGAACGATGCCGGATGCGCCGAGCGTTCCGGCGACGTGTGTGGCATGCTCATTGTTCGCGGCCTTGTCGCCGAATGATACTCTGCCGGCATATTCGGAATGGGAGGAGAGTATGTGCCCGGCATCCCAGATACCGACTGTCATGCCCGCGCCGGTTAGTGCTACGCCGAGGGAATTGCCCGGATACAGCGAAACGGTTCTGGTTATTGCGGCGGCGTTTGCGTTGACCGATTGATAAAAAACCGGTCTTCCGTAGTCAATGCGCACCAGACCGGTGCGCTCCAGATGTCGGAGCAGGTTCTTTCCCGGATAGTGTCCGCTTGTCCATGCGCGCGCGTCTGCCAGTTCTCGTTGATAGACATCAGCCAGCTCATGTGGCGTGACCACCTGGAAACGGTTCTGCGTCGTCTGGCCGTTCGAAACGCCATCGAACATCCAGAATATCAGCAGGATCTGTAGGAGTACTATGGCGCGTTTGAACCGGTAGTCGGTCCGGCGTCGGCACGACACTGCATATCTTTCTTCAGGCGTGTTACGATTTCTCGTCATGGACATCTTCCATTCCGTCCCAAAGGTTGCCCTAACCGTTTGTCGCGCCGTTTCGATCTTCAGCAAGATATTCGATCAGCTTTCTGCTTGCTCGGGGAAAAGCATAATCGTCCATATCCGTGGCATGTACCCAGGCAAGTGGCATGCCGTTTGTGGTACCGGGGCTGCCGGAGTCAATCCGGCAGCAAAATGCATGAAGCGTGATCCTGAAATGGGTATAGGCATGCCGGATGTGAAACGCTTCATTCCCGACTGAAACGTGGACATTCAGTTCCTCTTTCATCTCACGTTTCAAAGCGTCCCGAAGGGATTCGTTCTCTTCCCGTTTGCCTCCGGGAAACTCCCAGAGTCCTCCCAACATGGCGTCGGTGGGTCTTTTGGTAATAAGATATCTCCCGTGGCGGTCCCTGATCAGTCCGACGACGACATCATGATGGGGCACGCGTGGCCGGCGGCTTTTAAACGGCAGAAGGGATATCGCGTTCGTCGCCAGACCGGCACAGTCCGGCTTGAGCGGACACCGACCACAATCCGGCTTTGTTGGCGTACAAACCAGAGCGCCCAGTTCCATGAGTGCCTGATTGTGATCGCCCGGTGCTTCCCGGTCGAGCAACGATTCGGCTAATTTTTGCAGACGCCGGCGCGTTTGCGGGGTTCGGACATCTTCTCTCACATTGAATACGCGGCTCAGTACCCGAATCACATTGCCGTCAAGGACCGCGTGGGGGAGGTCGAAAGCAATCGAAGCGATGGCGGAGGCCGTGTACGGACCGATGCCGGGCAAGGCGATAAGGGCCTCGTAGGTGTCTGGTACCTTTCCGTATTCGGCATAGGCCGTTTGGGCCGCCCTGTGCAGATTCCGGGCCCGCGCGTAATAGCCGAGGCCTTCCCAAACTTTCAGGACCTCA
>CAZIIP010000286.1:4369-4926 GCA_964539455.1 uncultured Rhodothermales bacterium | reverse complement strand
CGCGAAAAAGAGGAGCGCGGCGACTATGAGTAGCCGTTTTCTACCGAATCGATCGGCGAGAAGACCCGAAAGCACGGATCCGGCCAGGCAGCCAAGCAGTGCGCTGCTCATGGCCCATCCGATCTGCCCCGCCGATTCCAATTCGAAATACAGCTCAAAAAAGGGTTTAGCGCCGCCGACCACCACCCAGTCGTATCCGAAAAGAAATCCACCCAGGGCGGCCGTCAGTGTGATGGACCAGAGAAAGACATTTCGGTTATGCGTGGCTTTGGTCAACTGACGGGAGATTGTCGCTCGGCGGGCGGTGTTCAGGTCGGTCTCGTTTGGCTGCGGAGCGTCTCCACCGCTTCCGCAATGGCATCTGAATCCGGCGTGCGCTCCGACCATTCCGTCCAGAACGCCTTGGTATCACTCTCGGGAGGAATGGTGGGCGCATCCAGCTTGATTCGGTTCGGCAGGAGCGCGGCGTCGCCGATCAGCATCGCCTCACCCACATCGAGTGCCGGCAACCGGTCCATCATTCCCGCCAGGGAATCCGGCAGCAGGCGCCGAACCAT
>CAZIIP010000286.1:0-4359 GCA_964539455.1 uncultured Rhodothermales bacterium | reverse complement strand
GCAACACGAGATAATTGTTGCACTGGCTGAGGATGGTACCGCTCATATCAGACGGCCGCTGGCTGATCGCCACGAGTGCCACACCATATTTTCTTCCTTCTTTGGCGATGTTTTCAAAGATGCGGAGGGCCTGATTTTCGACCGGTCGCGCACCCTCTCGTACGCCCAGATAGAGGTGTGCCTCGTCACAGATGATCGCGAACGCGCTTCGTTTCTCCGGCCGCATCCAGAATTGCAAGTCGTACAGCAAACGCGCGAGCGCGGCTGTTACGATGGGCAGTACATCGGATGGTACCTCGGAAAAGTCGACAATCTTGATCCCGCCCTCGTCTCTTGGAGCATCCAACAGGCGAACCAGTTGCTCCTGCAACCAGGTGTAGGCCAGCGCCTCAGGAGGCGGCTGAAACATGAAGCCGTACCGCTTGTCCTCCTTTTTAGCGTCGAGCGCGGACACGAAGCGGGTCAGGCGACCCTCGAACTGGCCTTTTACGGGACCGGACTTGCTGAAACCGCCCCGCGTATCGTCGACGCCCAAACGGGTCATCAAGTCTACAAGTTTAAACGGAACCGGGGAATCCAGGGTAAAGGAATTCTTGACTTCATGCCTGCCCTGTTCCTCGAGGGTAATCCCCTTGAGTTCCCGGACGTGTTTGGTGTAACGCGACAAATGCACGCCGGTGTTCGGATCGGCCGGGTCGATGACCATGGACAGCACTTCACTTCTGGTCAGCAGCCAGAAAGGAAGAAAAATGCACTCCGGACCCGGATTGGCCAGATCACCCGGTCCTGCAATCCTGAACGACCGGGCGAATCCACCCCGTTTTTTGGCGAGAGGTGAATACTCGCCGTGGATATCAAAAACGACGAGATTGGGACATGGCAGTGCGCTGGCCCGCTCGAGCATCATCGCAATGGCCCAACTCTTGCCTGAACCGGTATTTCCGAGAATTGCCGCGTGACGCTGAAAAAACCGGTCCCCGTCCGCGACGGCGGTGGCCGTGACCTCGCCGGCATAGGTGCCGAGCCGCATCCGCTGGTCTTCCGGCAGGTGCGCCCCCAGCATCGACATGAACCTTTCGAGATTCTCGTCGGTCAAGCAAAAGCACAGCTGATCAACCTGCGGGAACGTGTCGGATCCCCGCCGAAAAACCGGCCTGTCCTGCCGCTCCCTAAGCGTGCCGACGATCGTGATCGCCAGGGAAATCTGCGTTGGAGCCTCGCCGCCGTTTCCCCGGGCATCGGCAGATTCACCGTTGGTCCCGTTCATCTGTTGCCGGTTGATGCTGTCGACGATACCGATCAGATGCTCTTCCTGGCTGTTGCCCTGAATGGCGAGAAGGTGACCTATCTGCACATTGCGCACGAGCGCGGTGTTCTCGACGTCTATCAGCACGTGAACGGTATCGACGGAAGCCACGCTGCCCAGCAAATCTGCGGCTTCGATTTGGAGAATTCGGGTACGTTCCTGCATCGCTCAGTCGATCAAAAGGTCGAATGCCCGCTTTGCATTTCCGGCCACGAGCATCCGACAACCGGTGGGATTAACAGTATTTGTCTCTGCGGGCCATTCGAATCCATTGCCTCCATTATGGTCATTCGAACGTCCCAAACCTACGATGAAATTCGGTAAATGACCGCATTGGCCGTTGCATACCGAAAAACGCATATTTCGTCGTGTTTGCCGTATCATAGGGCTGCTTTTAGCCGGATTGCCCGACGATGAATCTGCACGCCCTCGACCTCTTCATTATCGCCGCTTACATCACCGCGACGATAGGAGTCGGATTCTGGATCTCCAAACGGGCGTCGAAGAACATCCAGAATTATTTCCTGGGAGGCAATGAAATCCCCTGGTACATGCTGGGGCTGTCGAACGCATCGGGGATGTTCGACATATCCGGCACGATGTGGATGGTCTATCTGCTGTTCGTTTACGGGCTGAAGAGTGTATGGATACCGTGGCTCTGGCCGGTATTCAACCAGATCTTCCTGATGGTTTATCTGTCGATCTGGCTCCGCCGCTCCGGGGTCATGACCGGCGCCGAATGGATCAAGTTTCGATTTGGAGAACACCGAGGGGCCAATCTGGCCCATATGGTGGTCGTCGTTTTTGCGCTGATCAACGTGATCGGCTTCATTGCCTATGGATTTCTAGGAATCGGCAAGTTTGCCGCAACGTTTCTGCCGTTCCAGCTCTCGACCAACCCCACGGTCAACGTCAACCTCTACGGCCTGATCATCACCGCCATCACCACACTCTATGTCGTCAAAGGCGGCATGTTCAGCGTGGTGTTTACGGAGGTCTTGCAGTTCTTCATCATGACCATCGCCTGCATCTGGGTGGGCATTATTGCGATGTACCAGGTTTCGCCCGAAATGATTGCGGGCATGGTACCGGACGGCTGGCACGACCTGTTCTTCGGCTGGACCCTGAACCTCGACTGGTCGGGTATCATGGATTCGGCGAACGACAGGATCGCAGCGGACGGGTGGAATCTGTTTTCGATCTTCTTCATGCTGATGCTTTGCAAGGGCTATCTGCAGAGCGCCGCCGGTCCGGCGCCCAACTACGATATGCAGCGGGTGTTGTCCGCCAAGACCCCCCGGGAAGCGGCCAAAATGAGCGGTGTGGTCAGTGTGGTATTGCTCATCCCCCGGTACATGTTGATCACAGGATTGACCGTGCTGGCGCTGGCTTTCTTTTCGGAAGAACTTGCGGGAATGGGACCGGCTGTCGACTTCGAGCTCGTGCTTCCCTTTGCCATGCGGGAGTTCGTACCTGTGGGACTGCTGGGCCTGTTGATTGCCGCTCTGCTGGCCGCATTTATGTCGACTTATGCCGCGACCGTCAATGCTGCCCCGGCATACATCGTCAACGATATCTACAAGCGGTACATCAATCCGGATGCGTCTCCCAAGACCTACGTTTGGATGAGCTACGCGGTATCCATCCTGGTCGTGATCATCGGCACCGCATTCGGCTTTTTTATCCGATCGTTGAATGACATTGTCCAATGGATTGTGGCCGCACTTTATGGCGGTTATACCGCTTCGAATCTGCTGAAGTGGTACTGGTGGCGCTTCAACAGCTACGGCTATTTCTGGGGCATGGTAATGGGCATTCTCTCGGCCGCCGTGGTGCCGTTCCTGCTCCCCCACCTCACCGAGCTCTATTCATTTCCGATCATTCTCGCGCTGTCGCTGGCGGGATGCTTTTTGGGCAGTTACCTCACGCCTCCGGATGATGACGAGGTGCTGAAAGGGTTTTATCTGAAGGTGCGACCTTGGGGATTTTGGAAACCGGTACACGATAAATGTCTGGCCGACAATCCGGATCTTAAAGCGAACCCGGATTTCAAGCGCGACATGGTCAATATTGCGGTCGGGATCGTCTGGCAAACGGCGCTAACGGCTACCGGCATATTTCTCGTGCTTCAAATGTGGAAGGCGCTACTGCTGTCCACATCCGTTATCATCGCGACGTCCGTGTTTTTGAAGTTTAACTGGTATGACAAGATGGAAGATTATCCCAATTCATAACGCAGGATTCATAATTCATAGATTAATTTGGCATTCGTCGTTTCACTCGGAATATTCGAAAATTCCAAATAGAAATATAAAGACCAGAAATCAACCACTAGAAACCCAAAACCCTTTCAGAATCCGGGATGAGAGATCCGGAATTTATTCCCGATAGCCGGGATGCGGGTCGGAAGGTTCGACTTTTCTCCCGGTTTTTCGGCATATCACCATAAAATCAGACTATGGATCGAGATCGATCATTCAAGCTGGCCTGTGTCCAGACAAGCCCGGCGTTTC
Organism: uncultured Rhodothermales bacterium; assembly: GCA_964539455.1. Classification (GTDB taxonomy): domain Bacteria; phylum Bacteroidota; class Rhodothermia; order Rhodothermales; family CAYLXM01; genus CAZIIP01. Next base: position 540 of record CAZIIP010000286.1, on the reverse strand, counting down.
TCGACCTCGAGCAATCGCTCGACATAACGGCGGATCATGTCAAGGAAGCCGCCGCCAACGAGGCCGACCTCGTCGTCTTCCCTGAGGCCTTCCTCCCCGGCTACCCCGTATGGGTGTGGTTCATCCCGTCGGGAAAGACACACCCGCTGCGTGCCCTATACAGCGAGTTACACGCAAACGCCGTCTCGATTCCCGGTCCGGCGACGGACAGGTTATGTGAGATGGCCCAAGAGTATCAAGTAACGCTTGCGATCGGCGTCAATGAACGGAATGCCGATAATAACGACTCAACGCTCTACAATACCCTCCTTTACATCGGACCGGATGGCTCAATCTTGGGAAAACACCGGAAACTGATACCCACCTCCGGCGAACGCATGGTATGGGGGCGAGGCGATGGAAGTGATCTTGAGGTATACGACATGCCGTTCGGTCGTATCAGCGGACTTATTTGCTGGGAAAATTACATGCCCCTTGCCCGGTATGCGCTGGCTGCCTGGGGAGTCCAGATATATGTAGCACCCACCTGGGATCATGGTG
>CAZIIP010000285.1:0-4942 GCA_964539455.1 uncultured Rhodothermales bacterium | reverse complement strand
CAAATCTCTGTACGGTTCATCGATCGGCAACCACTCCTGTGCCGCCATCCTGATTAACGATCGGTAGTACTTTCCCCATTTAGCCGTCCTGAACGGCGCGATCGCACCCTGGCGGATCGATCGTTCCGGATTCGGTATCACCAGGTTTTCATCGATGCCGGGTACCTGCCCAAATCCCTGACACTTTGCGCACGCGCCCAGGGGATTGTTGAATGAGAACAGCTGGGGCGAAGGCTCCGTGAACCGGATGCCGTCCCGTTCGAAAAACTCGCTGAAATCCAGCCGATCTCCCCCCACCGGTAACACGACGCAGCGCCCTCCACCCTGCTCGAATGCCATCTCAACCGAGTCCGCAATTCGGGACTGGTTGTCCTCGTCACCCCGCCGCACAACCAGCCGGTCGACCAACACCAACAGCCGCTTTCCGGCGGCCCGAATCTTTTCCGGAGGTGTCTCCGTCAAGTCGCATACCTCCGCCTCCGCACCTTTTGCCTGCCCGGCGGCGGTTGGTACCACAACGATTCGATAGAAACCTTTCTCCATCAGGAACCGAAGCGTGTTCGCCACCGATACCTTCTTTTCGCCCGGGAAGGGATAGCACAGGTAAAAGCGCGCACCGTCGGCCAGCTTTTCGTGCACCTCTCCCGCCACCGACCGGGGACTGTCCCTGGTCACTACCTCGCCGCTCTTTGGAGAGATGGTCTGTCCTATGCGTGCGAACAGCAATCGAAAATGATCGAACAACTCGGTCTGCGTCGCCACGGTCGAGCGGGGATTGCGCGTAGTGGTTCGCTGCTCTATTGCGATCGCAGGGGACAATCCGGAGATCATCTCGACGTCCGGCTTGTCCATCCTTTCCAGAAACTGACGCGCATAGGCGCTCAGGCTTTCCGTGTACCGGCGCTGCCCTTCCGCATAAATGGTGTCGAAGGCAAGGGAAGATTTGCCGGAACCGGAGGGTCCCGTAAATACGATCAGCTTGTTGCGCGGCAGATCGAGCGAAATGCCCTTGAGATTGTTCTGCCGTGCACCCCGGATGACCAGCTTCCGATTGCGTCCGTTGCCCGAGCGGTTCTCGCTATGTCGTTTCTGCCGCGCTTGTGTCATTTTTTGATCGGCTAACACAGATAAACGCAGGCAACCGGATAAGTATCCTGTGTTTTTCTTCGAAATGTGCGCGTCAAATCCGGCCCGTGTGCGGCCTCTCGATGGCGGATACGAGCGGCCATACCGTCCGGGTCCGCCCTCGCTTACGTGATCGACCCGATTTCCATCTCAATCCCGTTGGGCAGGATCCAGTCACTCCTGCTGATATTTTTCCAATCAAACAAGGACACCAGTTCGTGGGGGCGACAGGCTTTTGCAGCCGGCATGAGTCCGATACTCCATGCGAGATATCCGACGATCTGTTCGGCCTTTACACCCGATGATCTGAGCTCACGCAGCGTGAGGCCACCGTTACGTTTCGAGATTTTGCGGCCTTCCGCATTCAACACCAGTGGTACATGGGCGAAATCAGGAGCCCGTGCACCCAGGGCTTCGAATAGTTGTATCTGGCGTGCCGTACTCGACAACAAATCGGCGCCGCGTACCACCTCCGTGATCTCCATGTGGATGTCATCGACGACTACCGCCAATTGATAGGCATACAAGCCGTCTTTCCGTTTCAGCACGAAGTCTCCCACATGGCGATCGACCTGCTCCTCTTGCCGGCCGAACACGCAGTCTACAAACGACACCGGACGATCGTTGACCAAAAACCGGATGGCGGCTCCATTAATCTCCCCGCATTTGTGCCGAGTGTACCAGTTTGCCGGTAGGCGTTTGGGACGCAGGTGACGGGGGTACGGAGAAAATCCGGCCGTTTCGCCATGGGGTGCAGACGCCAGGCTCCGGAGATCTTTTCTGGATAACCTGCATGGGAACAGCCGCTGCTGACGGAACAGGTGATCGAGTGCATCCTCGTAAAGTGCCGAGCGAACGGATTGCGCATACGGAATGAACGGGCCATTGTCGTTCAAGCCCTCGTCCCAGTCCAATCCCAGCCAGGCCAAATCTTCGGCCGCCGCCTCCGCCATGCCTTTCACTACCCGCGGTCCGTCCAGGTCTTCCAGCCTCCAGATCGCCTTTCCTCCCTTGCTTCGTACCGATAGCCATGCAATGAGGGCCGTACGTGCATTGCCCAGGTGGGTGAGACCGGTCGGAGACGGCGCATAGCGTCCCCGCACCTGCTTCGGCTCCCCCTGGTCGATCGTATGCCGAGGATTACTGTTCTTCAATTGCACAAAACTGTATTTTCATTCTTTTGGTGTTATACTTTAAGCACGATCAACGGTTACCGCATCGATCCGGGTTCCTGAGAGGCTCCGTTACGTGCTGCGAAAACGCGGATCGGACTTCAATCATTTCCTTCATAAGGCGCTTTTCTGCGCAGCACAAACCGGCGGCCGACCGGTCTGCCGCCCAACCATGCATCCGGCATGAGCAAGGTTTTTATCAGCTACTCCCGTTCGGACAGCGCTTTTGTGGACCGCCTGGAGAAGGAACTCGAAAGCCGCGGTTTTGACGTCTGGGTCGACCGTGCCGATATCGGAGCGGGATCGGCATGGCGCGCTGAAATTGCACAAGCGATCCGGGGATGCGACGCATTCGTACTCGTCTTTTCTCCCAGAGCCGCCGGTTCCGTCAACATCTCCAAGGAACTGGCGCTTGCCGACAACTATGAGAAGCGGATCCTTCCGGTCGTTCTCGAACACCATCCTGTGCCGGTATCGATGGAGTACCAGTTGGCGGGGCTGCAGCAGATACATTTCGACACCGGCGATATCAGCGACGGCTTGAACCGTCTGCTGGCCGTTCTCCCGGAACCTGCCGGTGGTCTTGTGAAACCCGCAGAACCCGAAAGTGCCCCCCGGCAGCCTGAGACGCGCAAATCCGGTCGGAAGAGACGACGCCTGGCGATTATGATCGTGATCATCCTGACGGGGACCGCCATCGGTATGATTGTGCTCGTATCCAACCGCACCATACGGGACGAGGCCTATCCGGTGGCCGGTGACCCGACGGGAACAGATGACGGCTCTTCTGAACCGGCCGGATGGGAAACCCCTCCCGAAGAACCTTTCGAACGACCCGCTGGAGAAGAAACCTATCTGTATGAAAAGCCCGGCATCTATGAGGTGTCGGTACCTGCGAGCTGGACGCAAACCAGTATGGGTGATTATTTCAAGACGTTTGACCGGTATGTATCACCCGACGGCCGCATGACGCTGGATATCGAAATCGGACCGTTTGGCGTGTCGGCGCCGGACGGCGTTTTGTCGCAGTACCACATGACGTGGCAATCTCTCGGCACCTTCTTTCAGGAGACCGGCCGAAGCAGAGCGGAGTTTGGCTGGATCATCAGCGGGTACTTGCAGGATAGCTACGGGACGATCGTAAACCACGTTGCTATGTTCGCCCAGACCGAGGATGGGATAAATGCAACGCTGGTTCTTTACAGCACGTCTGACGTAGACGATGCGCGGCTGGAAATGACGTTCAAAAACGTCCAGTCGTCGTTTATTCCCTATTTCGACGGAATGTGATGAGCAAGGTATTTATCAGTTATAACCGGGATGACCATGCGTTTGTCGACCGGCTCACGGAAGATCTGGCAGAAAGTGGCCATGAGGTGTGGATCGACAGGAAGGATATCAGTGCCGGATCGGGCCGGCGCCAGTCCATCAGTCAGGCGATTCGTTCATGCCGGGCGTTCGTGCTCGTGCTCTCAAGGAAGTCCGTGGCCGCGACGAATGTCATCAAGGAACTGTCCATCGCCGACACGCATCGCCGCTATATCGTACCGCTACTGATCGATGACGTCGAGATTCCACCCGAGATGGAGTATCAGCTTGCCGACCTGCAGCTGATCGACTTCCGCACAGACGTCTACGAACGGGGACTCGGGCGACTGCTTGCTGCGCTGGATCGAGCGGAGGAGACCTTTGTTCCACCCCCACCCGCGCGGGCGGTAGTCGAGGAAGCCCGGGAAACCGTGACCGTTAGAAAACCGATATCGAAAAAAAGCCGGCGGCGCTCGACCGGTGAGACTATTGTTGTGTCGGAGAAAAGCCGCCCAAGCCTCCAAAAACCGGCTCCCACCGGCCAGGGCGAAACCAACAGAATGGCGATAATCAGCTTCGTCTCGGCGCTGCTCGGTTATTCTTTCGTCCCGGGTTTCGGGTTGATCGTCGCCCTGTTGGCCGGATATGCCGCAAAGAGACAAATCCACTCTTCCAACGGGGCGGAAAAAGGACGCGGCCTGGCCCAGGCAGGTATTCTGCTGGGGTGGATCGGCGTCATCATCTTCACACTTGCCCTCTGTTACTGGATCGACGCGTACCAGAGCATGATGGACATGCCGGTTTACTAACCCGAGTCCGCCGGACGCTACGGTAGCCTCCGGCGGCAAGCAACCGGTTCGTGCGAACAGACCCCAGGAGTTTGTCGGACTTGAAAAATAGCCCCTTTGTATTTATTGGACTTAAGTGCGATTAGCGTCGCAACAGATTTATTGTTAATAAAGAACTTACGCCGAAAGCCCGATCGCCTCCTAGACTTCAAAGCTGTCGCACTGCACATACGCATCGATCACGGCCAACTCGCCCTCTGCGCCCGGTTTGGAGTTGCCGTGCTCCATTCCCATAATGCCGTTCCAGCCTTTCTCGTATATATGCTTGAATACGTTTTTGTAATTGATCTCGCCGGTGGTGGGTTCTTTCCGCCCCGGGTTATCCCCAATCTGGAAATACCCGATCTCTTCCCACGCCATATCCATATTCGGAATCAGGTTTCCTTCCTGGATTTGCTGATGATAGACATCGAACAGGATTTTGCACGAAGGACTATCGACCGCCTTGCACACCAGATAGGCTTGCGGAATCTTCGCGAGAAACTGACC
>CAZIIP010000284.1:0-4959 GCA_964539455.1 uncultured Rhodothermales bacterium | reverse complement strand
TCCGCAACACACGGATCCACCTCATAGTACCTGACCTTCCTTATTTCCGTTATTGCAATGAGTCGTAAAAAAATCCATCGTGTCGGCATTATCATGAACGGCGTAACCGGCCGGATGGGGAGCAACCAGCATCTCAAACGGTCGATTGCCGCCATAATAGCCGGGGGTGGTGTAACAATCGATCCGGAAACGCACATTATGCCGGATCCGATGCTGGTAGGTCGAAATCCGGCCAAACTCGAAAGATTGGCCGGTGAAACGGGCATCTCAAACTGGACCACCGACCTCGACAGCGTGCTTTCGGACGATCGCTACGCGGTGTACTTCGACGCACAGACCACCTCGAGGCGTGTGGAATCGGTCACCAAAGCGGTCGATGCGGGGAAGCACATTTATTGCGAAAAGCCGACTGCGTTGACGACAAAACATGCGCATGGACTCAGTGTGGCGGCCGCGGCTGCAGGGGTGAAGCACGGGGTCGTTCAGGACAAGCTCTGGTTGCCAGGGATGATTAAGTTGCGGCAGCTGAAGGAGAGCGGCTTTTTCGGCCGGATTCTGTCGGTGCGCGGCGAATTCGGGTACTGGGTGTTCGAGGGTGACATCGTGCCCGCCCAGCGTCCTTCCTGGAACTACCGCTCGGAAGATGGCGGCGGCATTATCATGGATATGCTCTGCCATTGGCGGTACGTCCTGGATCACATTTTTGCCCCGGTGAAGGCCGTGAATTGCCTCGGAGCCACACACATTCCGGAGCGGGTGGACGAGCATGGAGAAGTGTACCGCTGTACGGCAGATGATGCGGCATATGCCACCTTCGAGCTCGAAGGCGGCATTATCGCGCAGTTCAATTCGTCGTGGACGGTGCGTGTACGCCGGGACGATCTGTTGACCATTCAGGTCGACGGCACGAAAGGATCCGCCGTCGCCGGATTGCGGGAATGCAGGATTCAGTCGTACATGGGAACGCCCAAGCCGGTCTGGAATCCCGACATTCCCCAGCCGATCGATTTTTATGACGGATGGACGCCGGTGCCCGACCAGATGGTTTTCGATAACGCATTCAAGGCACAGTGGGAGCTGTTTTTGCGTCATGTGGTGTTGGATGAACCCTTCGCGTTCGACCTGCTGGAAGGTGCAAAAGGGGTGCAGTTGGCAGAATTGGGTCTTTCATCCTGGGAAAAGCGGGCCTGGGTCCATGTACCCGAGTTGACGGTATCATAGCCAACCGGAACGGTTTATGTCGCAAGTCGCCATCGTAACGGGAGGAACAAGAGGGATCGGTCTCGGCATTGCCCGGCGACTGAGCGTCGCCGGTTTCGACCTGGTGGTCTGTGGTCGGCGCAAAGAGGAGGACGTCGGTCACGTGGTCAGGGACCTCGGGGCAAGCGGCCGATCGGTCTGTTACGCGAGGGCGGACGTATCCAGTGCCGAAGACAGAGAACGGCTCATCGAAACCACAAAAAGCCGGTTCGGACGGTTGGATGTGTTGGTGAACAACGCCGGGATGGCTCCGCCCGATCGAGAAGACATTCTGGAAGCCTCAGAGGCGAGCTATGACGTCGTGATGGATGTCAATCTGAAAGGTCCTTACTTCCTGACCCAGTTGGCGGCGCGCTGGATGATCGAACAGCGTGGATCCGGAGACGCCTCGTTCAAGACCATCACCTTCGTGTCCTCGATTTCCGCAACGGTCGCCTCACCGAACCGTGGAGAGTACTGCCTCTCGAAATCAGGCCTGGCAATGGCCGTCAAACTCTGGGCGGCCCGGCTCGGTGCGTTCGATATCCCGGTCTACGAAGTGAGGCCCGGCATTATCGAAACGGACATGACCTCGGGTGTGAAACAGAAGTACGATCAGCTGATCGACGAAGGGCTTCTCGTAGAGCCGCGGTGGGGTGGGCCGGACGATGTCGCTCATGCCGTGACGTTGCTGGCCGAGGGCAAACTGCCATACGCTACCGGCCAGGTACTGGTCGTGGATGGCGGACTTACCCTGCCGAGACTGTAGCCCGGCCGGCCGTGTCCACTCTTCCGGAGCCGACCCGGGGATTTGTCGGACTTGAAAAATAGCCTCCATGTTTTTATTGAACTTAAGCGCGATCAGCGTCGTGACAGATTTGTGGTAAATAATAAACTTACGCCGAAGGTCCGACAGCCTCCCGGGAAGCCGGCGGTGACTTTTTGGCATGCCCAAACGGGGAGGAGGGATTACCGGACCACAAACGTTGCGGGAGACGCCTTCGCACCGGCGCCGCCCAATCGAATGCTGTAAAGTCCAGGTGCCCATCCTGAGACGTCCAGCGTGGTCGACGATCGTCCAACGGGCACACTTCGCAAGGGACGGGATACGAGACGACGCCCCCAGACGTCGTACACGTCGAGCATGACGGAGCGCGCAGCCGTAGCGGTGAACGCAATAGTCAGCTTCTGCCGAACCGGATTTGGATATACCACAAGTCCGGGGGCTTCCATCCCCGGCATTTCAAAGTGAACGTCGACCGCGGATTTATCGGCGGCCAGTCGAACGACGGCCACCGTCGCCAGCCGGACCATCTCTCGAAAAAAATCCACGTCCAGAGAGTCGACAACATCGGTCGGTTGGTGGTAGTTCGGATTCCTCTCGTCGGTAGGCACCGTGAGGATCTCTTCAATCAATAGCGCGGCGGGATTTTCCGTCCAGAATGACGCGTGATCACTCAGGGTTGTTGGTGATTCGGCCACTACGGGAGTCAGCGCCAGTCCGAGTTCGGAGGGGAGCCCCTGCAACAGGTTGGTCAGCGTGCTGACATTGGAATGAATTTCGAAAACGCCGTCGTCATCTCCGTCCCAGGCGATCATGTCCAGGTTAATCACACCGTGGAGGGTGTCATCGGGTGCCAGGACTTCGCTTACGTATGCCTTGCTTCCTATCAGTCCTCGTTCTTCCGCATCCCAGAATGCAAAAATGATGGTGCGATCAAGCCACATATCCGAAAGCAGCCGTGCGGCTTCCAGCACCCCCGCCGTACCGGAGGCATTGTCGTCCGCCCCCGGCGCACCGGCAACAGCGTCGTAGTGGGCAGTGAGCATAACGACAGGCGCCCCGGGTGATTGCCCCGCGAGCGTTCCCAGGATATTGACGCCCGAATCGGTATCGGCGTATGAAAAAGATTGCCGAGAGACATCGAACGCGTAGGATCGCAGCTTTTGTTCGATCCAATCCGCTGCCAGTTCATTGCCGGGCTCCGTGTCGTACCGGGAGTCGATCGTGTCGACGATGCCGCCCACCGTCACCGGCAATTCGCCCGAGAGCTTTCTGACCGTTGTCAACAGCGAGTCTGCGCTGACCGACTCGATGAGTTGCCGCTCAAACTCCGTGGCGGGTTGTCCGAGCACACCCGACGTCGGCAGAAACAGCAGGATCGTCAGCAGGCCGGCGAATGGGCGAAGGGATCGGTGTTCCGGGCATGAGGGATGCGTGAGCGTACTCGGCCGCATGCCGCTTCTTCGAAAGGTGGACACCCGGTTTCTCATCGATTTACATGTCTGACAGGATAGAAGGAGCCGGGTGGCTCCCGAACTTAGGCCATAGGGGGTGGTATTACGCCGACACGTAAATGTTCATTTAACGCGATGCAAATATACATGGCCTCAGGAACCACAACGCACGAGACCGGCGCAGAGACGATTCGCTGGGATCTTGCGCAGTTGTACGAAAACACGTCTGATTTGCTGAAAGACCTCGATGAGGCGGACAGGGAAGCACAATCATTTGAGGAGACCTACCGAACCACCATCGAACGAGCGGATGCGTCCGTATGGGCGAACGCGCTCACCGCTTTCGAGTCGATCCACGACAGGCTGGGCAGGGCCTATACGTACGCCTATTTGAACTGGTCGACGCAGACCAACGAGAGCACAGCCGGAGCATTGCTGCAACAGGTCAGGGAGCGGTATACCCAAACCGGACAGCGACTGATCTTTTTCGAACTGGCCTGGGCCCATCTCAAGGAAGAAGACGCCGCGGTGTTGATGCGTGACGAGCGCCTCGAGAAATGGCGGCACTACCTGGAACTACAGCGACTGCAGGCGCGGTATTTGCTTACCGAGCCGGAAGAGAAGATACTTTCCGAAAAAGACATCACCGGGCGGGCTGCGTGGAACAGGTTTTTTGACGAGTCGCTGGGTGCGACCCGTTTTACACTGGACGGAGAAGAGATTACGGAGCAGGAAATACTCTCGAAGCTGCACGAACCGGATCGCGGGCTTCGCGAGCGTGCAGCGCATGCCTTTACGGAGGGACTGCAGGCGAATCTCAGGACGCTCACCTACGTCTTCAATACGATCCTTGCGGACAAGGCGACGAATGACCGGCTGCGTGGATACCCGCATTGGCTGACCGGTCGGAACTTGGCCAATGAGGTATCTGACGACAACGTAGAAGCGCTGGTATCGGCGGTGACGGGACGCTACGACATTGCTGAGCGGTTTTATCGTCTGAAGAAGCGGCTGCTGGGTGTTTCGGAATTGATGGACTACGACCGCTATGCCCCTCTTGCCGATTCCGATCGGCGTTATACCTGGGATGAGAGCCGTTCCATGGTGCTCGATGCCTATGCATCGTTCCACCCCGAAATGGCCGGCATCGCCGAACGTTTCTTTGAAGAACGCTGGATTGATGCGGCCGTCGTTGAAGGAAAGCGGGGAGGAGCATTCAGTCACGGCGCCGTCCCCAGCGCGCATCCGTACGTCATGGTCAATTTCACGGGCAAGGTGCGCGACGTGCAGACGCTGGCGCACGAACTCGGGCACGGCGTCCACCAGTATTTATCGCGAAAACAGGGCGTACTCCAATCCGATACACCGTTAACGAGTGCCGAAACGGCCTCTGTTTTCGGCGAAATGCTTGTATTCCAGCGTTTATATGCGCGTGAGACGGAAGACAAGAATCGATTGGCGATGCTCGTCGGAAAAGTGGAT
>CAZIIP010000283.1:0-4962 GCA_964539455.1 uncultured Rhodothermales bacterium | reverse complement strand
CGAAAAATCGCTTCCCATGTGGCCCTGCCGGAGCATGTGACCCTGAATGCGCACGCTTTTCCCGGCACGTGGCAGGAAGATCCACATCCGATCCTCCATGCGTAAAAATCGGCTGCCGGCCTCACGCGCGGGCTCGATGAATTCGAGGAAGGACCGGTCCGTGCCCTCCGACCAGGACTCGAAGACGAGTTCCCTTTCGTCGCCCTCGCTATACTGAATAATCATTCTCGCACGTGAGTATGCCGTCTCGGTTGTCATATTGTCATCGACGCGATCCAGAATGTCGGCCGCAGAAGGCTGGGACAACGCCGGCATAACCGGACCGGCTACGGCGATGGTCAGGGCTAAAACAAGCTGAAGAGGTTTCATCGGGATACCAATCATGTATGTCTGAGGGCTTCCGCTGCGGGTTTCCTGACTGCTCGCAGGGCAGGATAAAGCGATGCAAAGCCGGCCGTAACGATGCCGAGCGTTGCTCCGCCGAGAGCACTCAGCCATTTCCAGTCGGTATAGATTCTTCCCTGAAAAGGCAGGTCCGTAGATGCGATGGCGGCTTCCACGTTAATTCCGACGCTTTCAATCCACAGTGCGAGACCCGAACCGATACCAAATCCAATCAGCGCGCCGAAGATACCAATAAGAAACCCCTCCGTAATGACCAGCATCACGACGTCGGTGCGGCGCATGCCCAAAGCGGACAGCATGCCGAACTCACGCGTCCGTTCAAGGACGGTCATCAGCATTGTGTTTACGATGATGAGTCCGGCCATCAGGAGCAGAATGAAATAGACAATGCCGTAGATACCTTGCGCCGACTCCATCAGACGAATAAGCGGTCCTTGATCTCGCCAGGAGCGCACTTCGTAGTCCTTTCCCGCCTGTGCTTCGAGCAATGTCGAAAGATCCGCAGCCAGCGAATCGGCGGTTTCCGGGTCCTCGCTGAACACGAGCAGCTCGGTTGCACCGTCGTTCAGGTCGTGTAGAATCCGGGCTTGATCGAGGGGTGCAAATATTACGCGCGCGTCCAGTGCGCCTAGCCCGGTCGTGACGATGCCGCTGACCGTTACGCCCAGACCTCCAAGTGAGCGAAAGGAGGTTTGTCCGAGCAAAACGAGTTCATCTCCGACACCCACTTCCAGTTTTTCCGCGAAGCGTCTTCCAATCAGCACTTCGGGTTCCCCTTCCCCGGGAAGCCGGCCCTCGAGCAGCGATTCCCGCGGGCTGAAGTATCCCTCCTCGCCCTCCATATCGATGCCGAGAAGGAGACCCGGACGGTTGGATTCACCGCCGTCCACCAGCACGCTCGTTCGGATCCGGGGCAGCACATCTTTGACACCTTCCCGGGCGCGAAGCATCTCCAGTTTGTCCGAAACATTGCTCACATTCAAATGAACGGGCATAAACCGTTCACGGGCGGCATAGCCTTCCGCGCGAATGCGTACATGACCGGATTCCGTGCGCGCGTAGGTATCGCGGACATTGTTCAGCGCCCCGTGTATGTAGGCGATCATGAAGATGATGGCGAGCACCGCCACGGCGACGGCGGAGGCGGTAAGCATGGTTCGGCGCGTATTGCGCCGGATGTTGCGGTACGCCAGCCGTATAAGCGGAATGTTTCGTTTTTGATCAGACATGCCGCAGGGCCTCGACGGGTTGCTGTCTGCCGGCACGTATGGCGGGGTAGAGGGCTGCTATGGCTGCAAGAAAAATCGTCAGCAGCCAGGTCCAGACAAAGGTCCCCGCCTGAATCGGGATGTAGACGATGTCCATGACGGGATAACCGATGTCGGCATCACCGTACATCGCACCGATGTCGAGTCCTTTGGCTGCGAGTATGCCCACGAAGACCAGCCCCAGCGCGGTCCCGATACCTCCTCCAAAGAAGCCGGTGAGTGCCCCTTCCATCAGGAACAGCCGCCGGATGCCGGATGCTCTCAAGCCAAGCGCCATGACGGTGCCGATCTCTCGGGTTCGCTCGAAAGTGGCCATCAGTACCGTATTTGCGACACCTACGACGGCAAGCAGCACAAAAATGCTCAGCAAGATGGTTTGCCCGATGCGTTTCGTGCGGACGAGCGCCATGAAATCCTCCTCAATTTCTTTCCAACCCCTGATCTCGACGCCGGAACGGGATCCCACGGTATCGGCCAGTCTCCTGAGCGTCGCGCTTTCGCTCGTTCCCTGCGCAAACCGAATGGACATCTCCGTGGCACTCTCTTCCATGTCGAGCATGGATCGCGCCGTTTCAAGCGGAAGAAGAATCGTGCCCTGGTCGATGACGGGATTCCCGGTGCCCACAAACCCAACGATGGGCAGGTCCAGTGCCTCGTAGGCACCCTCCTTTGTTTTCGCGAGTACCGTAAACCACTCGTTCAGTTCTGCACCGAACATCTCGGCCAGCCCGCCGCCCATCAGGATGGCCTCTTCTCCCGGCTCGAGATAGCGACCGGAGGTAATGGCCTCCCGGATGCGGAACACGTCACTGTCACTGCCGCCCACTTGAATGCCGGTGGCCATACATGGAATCTGATCCACGCCGTCGGATACCTGGGCGGAGAAAACGAGGCGGGGGGTCGTGGCGGCAACGCCTCTGACGTTTTCGACGGTCGATTCCAACTCACGTAATTGCGAAAGTGAAATGTCCAGAGGAAAGTCCTCGCGCTCTTCGAAATAGCCGTCTGCAAAGAGCTTCGCGTGTGCCGTCTGGTAGTGAATCAAATTGTCGAAAGCCTGCTGCTCGAATCCTTCCAGCACGGAGACGGCGAGTTGTAACAGCATCACGGCAAACGACACCGTTACGGCGGTAATCAGCGTTCTCCGGCGGTTTCTGGCAAGGTTGCGCCATGCCAGCCGCAAGGTCACCATCAAGCCGAGACGCCCGGGTTTCAGCTCATTCGGCATGAGAGGGTACCTCCACGCGTTCGTCCGATTCCACCTTGCCGTCTCGCAGCCGCACAATCCTCGTGGCGTATTCCATCACGAGCGGGTCGTGTGTGGAGAAGACAAAAGTGGTGTCGTGCATGCGGTTCATATTCTGCATGAGCCCCATCAGGTCGTGTGAAGTCGTGCTGTCCAGATTGGCGGTGGGTTCGTCGGCCAAAACCAGCGTCGGCCGTTTGACCAGTGCGCGGGCCACGGCGACGCGTTGCTGCTGGCCGCCGCTGAGTTCGTTGGGCCGCCGGTCCATCATGGTTGCCAGACCGACCTCGGTCAAAAGCTGCTCGACCATTTCGCGTCGCTGCGCCTTGCTTCCGATACCGACCAGTTGGAGGGGCAACTCTACGTTCTCCCTGACCGTCAACACGGGGATCAGATTGAACGTCTGGAAGACAAACCCCAGGTGGGTGTTGCGAAAATCGGCCAGTTCCCGGGCAGACAATCCGGAAGTGGGACTGCCGTCGATGCGCACTTCACCGGCGGTAGGCTTGTCAAGTGCACCCAGAATATTCAGAACGGTCGTTTTGCCTGATCCGGAAGGTCCGGCGATCGAGAGAAAGGCGCCCTCCTCGATCTCAAGGTCTACTCCGCGGAGGGCGTGAACCTCTACGTCTCCGATCGTGTACGTTCGCTCGATGCCTATGAGTTGGGCTACGGTATTCATGGATTACTCCTGATCGTTAAGCATCTCGGATTTACGTTTGCGCCATTCACGAAGCAGATCGCCCATATTTTCGGCGACAAACTCATAAAATGCTCGGGTTTCGTAGAGACGGGCGTGGGCGGGATGATCCGGATCATCCACCGCGGCCAGACCCTGATCCGCGAGGTCGGCCATTTCCTCGAAAAGATGCATTTTCTTTCGCGTCGCTTCTTCCAGTGAACCGGGTACCATTTCATAATAATCACGCCGGTCACCGGGCCGCTTGACGCGCTTTAGAAAGCCGAGCTCCCGATAAAGACGAACCGTTGTACTGATCGCCGCCTTGCTGACTTTTATCAGACGCGAAAGCTCATCCAGTGAAACCGGTTCCCTTGCGACCATCAGCAGTCCCTGAACCTGACCGAACGTCCGGGTCATTCCCCAGTGTTCATACAGCGTGCCCATTCTCTCGACAAATGCACGGGTATCTTCGTTCAGTTCCATGATAATCTCCACATTCAAAACGTTCCGTACGTTAAGTTCATAGTTAATGTTACAAAATATATAAATGAACAAATAAAATGCGGAAAAATCGGTCGGCAGAAGAAGCCCGGTAGATGACAAGCGGGGAAACTGAGCCGGGCACCAAATCGATTGTTGAAAATCGTCACGAATGCACATCTGCCGGAGCTGCCGATTGAACCAAATGTGGCGGTTTGTGCGTTAGCAAATGCCCTGAAATTCACTGCGGGGGCGTCACTATTGCCTATAGTGGCGGTTTTAATCGCCGGAAATCGTTTATTGAATAGCATCATAGAAGAGAACGGAAGAAAAATACATGCCGGTCAAACAGCGCAACGATCAAGACACCATGCTGCAGGGATTGTTACAGGAGATGTCCTACCTGGTGGACGAGCAACTGGCCAATGCGATGACGGCGGTGGTGAACCAGGACAAGAATCTTGCCAAGGAGGTTCGGAAGAACGACGACGAAGTGGATGCGCTGGAGGTCAAGGTCGATGCACACTGTGAGAAGATGCTTGCAGCGAAGGCGTTTACGGAGGATGAGCTGCGCTACCTCATTACCGCGATCAAGATCAATACGGATCTGGAGCGCATCGGTGACCAGTGCAAGAATATCGCCAAGGCCGCTCCCTACTTTTTCGACTGGCCGAAAGTTCTCGAAGCCACTCAGCTCGAAAAGATGGCCATCGAATCACGAAGCATGCTGAGGAAGGCCTACGATGCCTTTCGCATGCAGGACACCGACATTGCGCAGCAGGTGCGGGAGCAGGATGACCAGGTGGACAAGTACCACAAGACAAACGTCAAAAAGCTCATCAAATACGGCAAGAAGAAGCCGGACAGTCTGGAGGCCGTCG
>CAZIIP010000282.1:0-4980 GCA_964539455.1 uncultured Rhodothermales bacterium | reverse complement strand
ACCGCACGTGCGCGCAGGTTTTTCCAGACCCAGGAGCTGAAGGGACTGTATGATCCCAGGTATACGGACATTCAGGGTATCGCCCAGTATGTGTGGGCCGATGGTCAGGCCTTTTCGGTTGTCGGATCGTACGCCGACCACCGATTTCGATTCGAACCGACGACTCGAAAAACGTTTTTCGGGACGTTCAACAACCTGCAGTCCCTCTGGGTCAACTACAGCGGTGAGGAGGTCGACGGGTACGAGACCGCCTTTCTGGGGATTACGTCCGGCAACCGCCTCTCCGACCGACTCCGCGCCGAGCACCGTTACGGGTATTTTGAGACGGACGAGCAGGAGGACTTTCGTGTCTCCGGGAATGCCGTTCTGTACTATGTAGACAATCCGTTTGAATCGAATCCCGGTACGGGCGAGGGACTCATCCCGATCGGCAACTCCCGACAAAATGACGTTGCCGACAATCGCGTGCGCGTCGGCACGCACACAGCACGTGGACGTTACGTGCTTTCGGCAGGCCGGCACACCGGCGAGGCAGGATGGTTTCTTAGATCGCTATCGTATGATGACACGATCAGTGAAAAATCAATCATCCTCGGTACGACACGTGAAGGTCAGCCCGTCCGGCTCGTTGCCGATAGCCTCACCGATACCGCGTCGTTCCATACCCGACAGGCGGGTGGCTACATCCAGGATGAAATAAACGTGCTGTCGGAACCGCAACTCCTTACGGTTACGGCGGGACTGCGCTTCGATCATTTCGCATTCAATGGACAGTCTACGCTATCACCGCGGCTCTCGGCAACTTACCGCATTTCTTCGGAGGCACTTGCTTTTGCGGCTTGGGGAATCTACTACCAGTCGCCGACCTATCGCGAATTGCGAGGAAAACCGGAATCGGGTACCGGCATCCTGGGAGCGCTCAACCGAGATCTAAAAGCCCAGCGATCCATACACTACGTAGCCGGAATCGAGCGTTTCCTGCCGTCTAGGCGGATGACCGTTCGTGCCGAGGCATACTACAAAGCCCTTTCAAACTTGATCTCGTATGAAGTGCAAAATGTCCGTATTGCATATTCCGGAGAGAACGATTCCAACGGATTTGCAGCGGGTTTTGACATACAGTTCAGGGGCGAACTCGTGCCGGGCCTGGAAAGCTGGATCAACTACGGTTTTCTAGTCACCCGGGAATGGTTTCTCGACAAATATCTGACGCCGTACAACCATGGGCACATCCGACGTCCGACGGACCAACGGCACACGCTTTCCGTGCTCATTCAGGATTACGTGCCTAACGATCCGAGTTGGAAGCTGGGTCTCCGGTTTTTGTTCGGAAGCGGGCTGCCGTATACGCCGCCGGTGCCGGGGCCGAAAGTGGGCACGGTGCGTATTCAGGTGCCCGGACCCCGGTCATCTGCAGAATACCCGTCATACAAGCGCGTGGACATGGGAGCGACCAAACACATCGATCTCTATACCCTTCCCTCCGGCAGAACCGTACAACTCGCGCTCACGGGCGAAATTCTTAATGTCTTCGACATGACAAATACCGTGGCCTATACCTGGATTGTCGGCGCCCAGGGCATCTGGAGCCGCATTCCCACGCGCCTGACACCGCGCACCTACAATCTTCGCATGCGTATCGAATTCTAGGAGACTGTCGGACTTTCGACGTAAGTTTTTTATTCACAACAAATCTGTCACGACGTTAATCGCACCTAAATGCAATAAAAACAAATGTTTATTTTCAAGTCCGACAAACTCCTAGGCTCCGTTTCCCTGAGCAATCCATTAGCGGCCGCAAAGCCACATGGGTGGTGGACCCACGCTTGAATGAGAAGGCGGCAAACCGTTCCTTTTGGTGCTTGCCAACGTTCACATACCGCCAAAGCCATGTCGCCTCCCCTATCCCGTCGTTCATTCCTTCGACGCATGTCTGCGGTGTCTGCCGGTGCGGTTGCCTCCTTTGATGCGAAAAGCTATGCAGCCATCTCCGGGGCGAACGACCGCATCCGGCTCGGTGTAATCGGGATCGGCAACATGGCCGGGACCCATCTGAGAAACGTGGTCGGGGAGCCCGACGTAGATGTCGTCGCCCTGTGCGACGTATACCGGCCGCACCTCGACAACGCAGCCGGCCGGGCCCCGTCGGCAGCCACATATCGGGATTTTCGCCGGGTGCTCGATCGTGAGGACGTGGATGCCGTTATCGTGGGGACGCCGGATCACTGGCATGCGCCCATCACCGTAATGGCCTGCCGGTCCGGAAAGGACGTGTATGTCGAGAAGCCGAGTTCCCGCACCGTCTCGGAAGGTCGTGAGATGGTACGCGTAGCCCGTGAGAACCAACGGATCGTCCAGGTGGGCACCCAGCAACGAACCGCGCGGATCTATGCCCGCGTTGTGGAACTCGTTCAATCGGGGGCGCTCGGCCGGATCGCGGCCGTCCGTACGTGGAACACCTATCGGGCCGATCCTGCCGGGATGAGGCGTCCATCCAACACCGACCCACCCGGCAACCTGGATTGGGACATGTGGCTGGGTCCCGCTCCGGCGAAACCGTACAATCCCAATCGATTCGACAACTGGCGGAGATTCTGGGATTACGGCGGCGGGCTGATGACGGACTGGGGTGTACATCACTTCGACATCATTCTTTGGGCTATGGATGTTACGTTTCCCGTGAGTGTCTCGGCCGTCGGCGGTAACTTTCACTTCGACGACAACCGGGAGACGCCCGACACCCTGATGGCGACGTACGAGTATCCGGATTTCGTCTGCGTGCACGAAAGTCGCTATAACAATTCCTGGTCACCAACGGGCCACGGCTACGGCATTATGTTCTTCGGCGAGCAGGCAACCCTTTTCATCGATCGATCACGCCTTGTGGTCATGCCGGAAAAAGATGGTGATGTGCCCCCGCTTGAAGAAAAGGGTGACGGGAATTGTCACGCAGAACACCTGCGGCATTTCCTGGATTGTGTACGATCCAGGAAGCTGCCAAACTGTGACATTGCGACGGGAAACACCTCAAGTGCCGTCGCCATGCTCGGAAACATCGCCTACCGGACGGGCAGACGGATCTATTGGAATCCGGAGACAAACACATTCGACGGAGACCCGGAAGCCGACGCGATGCTTGGACACCAATATCGAGACCCCTGGCACCTGTAAATCCATACTACCGCGAACCATGAAATCCCGCAATTACGACGCCCAAGCGCACTACGTCTTTCTGGCTGCCCTGATCGCATTCACCGCCGGCTGCGACAGACCAGTGTATCAGAGTGATTTCCCTGAATCGATCGAACGAACCTGGGTGGGTCCCGACCTTTGGGCGAACCGGTTGCAGGATTGGGAGTTATCGAACGGCAGGCTTGTGTGTCTGGAGGACGCCCCGCGCTTTCCGCTGCGTACCGTCCACTTGCTTTCGCACACACTGTCGAATGCAAATGCGTCCTTTGAGATGTCGGTAGCGATCGGCACGCCGGAAGCTTCCGCTTCTCCCGAAGCCTCTTCCGGGTTTCTAATCGGAGCCGGAGCGGGTCTCGATCATCGAAGTGCCGCTCTCATTCATGCCGCACCGGGTCCCGGTGCGGGTCTCTATGCAGGCCTGAGGGCCGACGGCACCCTTTTCATCTCCGACCTCGATCGATCGCTTGAGCCTATGGCAGCCACGCAGGGTGTCGAGACCGAAGATTCGCCCGTCGTCCTGAATCTCAAGGCCGAATCCCGAGGATCGACTTTTGAACTTACCTTGCAGGCGGATGCAGCCGGCGGACGTAGAGAGGTACACCTCGGCGCGATTCCGCCCGATCGTCTAATGGGCAACGTCGGTCTCGTATCTCATCTGCAGAGACAATGGTTTGACGACTGGCAGATATCAGGCGACAGGTTCGCCGCCTGTGCATCCTGTACCGCAGGCCCGGTACTTTCGGCGCAGTACACGCTCAGTGACCATACGCTGAAGCTAACGGCCCAATTGATGCCGGTCGGTGAATCGGAATCGCAGGAGGTGTACCTGGAAACAAATTCCTCGGGAACGTGGCAGCAAATCGCAAGCGCCTCCATGGTTACCCCCGGCTGGACGGCGACATTCAATGTACCCGACTGGGACGGGACGAAAGACACGCCTTACCGCGTGCGGTATGACCTGACTACGTCGGCCGGAACGGTCCCGTATTACTGGGAGGGCACCATCAGGAAAGATCCCGTGGACCGGGAGATCGTGAGTATTGCCGGATTTACCGGAAATCACAACGTCGCGCACGGATTTGGTAACGAGGGATACGACTACACGAGAAATCTCTGGTTTCCCCACCGGGATATCGTGGATGCCGTCGAAGTGCAAGATGTTGACATTCTTTTCTTCTCCGGTGACCAGGTATACGAAGGCGACAGTCCGACCCCGCCCGATCGCAGTGGCACATACGCATCATATCTGGACTACCTGTACAAATGGTACCTGTGGGCGTGGGCCTATCGCGACATCACCAAAAACCATCCCTCGATCGTCATACCCGACGATCATGACGTATTCCAGGGTAACGTCTGGGGGGCCGGAGGCCGGGCCGCCGAAGTCGACAATCAGGGGGGATATGTCATGCCGGCCGACTGGGTAAAGATGGTCGAGCGTACTCAGACGAGCCACCTTCCCGATCCATATGATCCAACACCGGTCGAACAGGGTATCGGCGTATACTACACCAGTGTGACATACGGCAGGATCGGTATCGCCGTTTTGGAGGATCGGAAGTTCAAATCGGGATGTGCCGATGTCCTGCCTCCGGATGCACCCCGGCCGGACCACGGGTTGGATCCCACATTCAATCCGCAGAGAGTGGATCTTCCGGGCAAGAAGCTGCTTGGTGACCGTCAGTTGGCGTTCCTGGATGTCTGGGCAGCGGATTGGAAGGTCCAGGACATGAAAATGGGCCCCTGGACACCGATGGGGCCGATAACACCGCACAGGGAAAGCGGTGG
>CAZIIP010000281.1:0-4988 GCA_964539455.1 uncultured Rhodothermales bacterium | reverse complement strand
GGGCAAAGCGTTTGCGAGCCACAGTGCGGCATCCAGCGGCGTTCCTGACGTTCCCATGATCTCCGCCGAAGATCCATTGGCCACCTCCTCTCCGTCAATCGTGGCCGTTACCGTTTCCGCATCGAAGTCGAAGGCCTCCACCGGAATCCGAACGTCGTTGACAAGCGCCCCGGCATGGGCGACGTTGTCCGCAAGAAGATGCGCAGGCGGTGGCGGGGCGTCCGCGGACGGCAGACGAGGAGATACGATTTCGATGGCACCGGCTATCCCGTCAATCGCGGCTATGAGTTCCTCGCGCGTGACTTCCGGCCCGGGCAGGTCCTCGCCGAGCACGATGGCAACCTCAGCCTCGATCAATGGCGTTTGATCAACGAAAAGCTCCGGCGAGACCGGAACGTCCGGATCGAAAACATTGGATGAAAGCACATAGCCGTAGATGGGATCGGGCGAAGCCGCCGGATCCGTTATCCGCGTACCGCCCATTTTCCACCCGACACGTGACGCTCCTTCGGCCAGTTGCATATCCAATTGCATTTTCTGCAGCCGAAAACCGTCGGCTCTCGTCAATGTCGGAACCTCCTCTGCAAGCCAGTCTATGGGAGAAGCGTCAAGGCGTGCCGCCAACAGGCGCTCGGCCAATACGCGATCAGCCTCCGGTTCCTCGGCAGGTGTTTCCTGCCTTTCGCATGAAGTCAGAGCCGCACAACACAGGATCAGGGCTACTGCCCGGGCGGCGCTGCGGCTGATGAGTGAGCGACAAATCATGGTCATCGCGCGGTTCGTACGCAAAATGGTGGACCGTCAACTTAGCCACCGTCCGGTTCTATTGACAGTGATTCCACGTATTCGAGACTTTTTAGCAAAGCGGCGGAATTAACGGCGCACCTCCTGGTGCTTTCAGCGCAGGATTCTCGGCGGAAGATGCCAGATCAACTCTCCCTCCCCCGGCAGCACCGTCCGCCAGTCATCGGCCTCAAACCGAATGCAGCAGATGGCGGCCGTCGGAAAGCGAACGGCAGCATGCGTAAACAGACCGACGCAATCGGACATGGTCGGTTCATGTCCCACAATCATGGCACGCTCGACGTCTTCATCCAGATGCTGCAGCAGGTGAAGCACCGTCCCCTCATCCGCGCCGTAGAGACGGTCGTCGAAGGTGACCGGAATCGACCATTCACCGGCGGATGAAGCGAGTTCAATCGTCCGTCGGGCCCGCAGCGCCGTGGAACTAATGACTACTTCGGGCAGCAGTCCGGAGAGGCTTAAAAATTTCCCCATGCGCCTGGAAGCCTTGTGGCCCCTTCCAGCCAACGGGCGGTCAAAATCATGGTCAAAATCTGCCGACCAGTCGGATTTTCCATGACGAAACAACAATACACGCTTCATTGAACTCCTGTTTGCAACCGGTTGAGTCGACCCGGAAAACCGGGCGCCTGTCTTCTGCAAGTTAGCAGTTGGGACCGTACTTTCTCGTCGGACGTTTTCCCCATCGTATTCACTTCATATGACCGTTTTTGCCGTTTACAATCTCAAGGGTGGCGTCGGGAAAACCGCCGCCGCCGTAAACCTGGCATGGCTATCTGCCGATACGGGCAACCGGACGCTCGTTTGGGACCTGGATCCACAGGGAGCTGCGTCATTTTATTTTCGCATCAAGCCCAAAATAAAGGGAAGCGCAAAGCGCCTCGTTAAGGGAAAAGTCGACCTCGATGCGCAGATACGCGGCTCGGATTTCGAGCGACTCGATCTCCTGCCGGCCGATCTCACATACAGAAAGCTCGACATTGCACTCGACCGTGCGGGAAAACCGAACAAGCGGCTCGCTTCGCTCCTGAAACCGTTCGGCCGCGAATACGATCATGTATTCCTCGACTGCCCGCCCAGCTTGACGCAGGTATCCATGAGTGTTTTCAGAGCTGCCGACGTTCTGCTGGTACCCGTGATCCCGACGACGCTATCGCTCCGCACCCTCGGCCAGATCAACGGCTTCTTGCGAAAGCGAAAAATTGACAAGATGGCCGTGCTGCCGTTCTTCTCCATGGTCGACAGAAGAAAACGGCTTCACCGCACGATATGTGACGAACGCGAAGCGTACGGTTCGTTTCTTGATACCGTCATCCCGTTTTCGAGTGCGGTCGAACGCATGGGGATCAGCCGCGCACCACTTGTTTCCTACGACCGCTCGGGCGTAGCGACCAAAGCCTTTCATGCCTTGTGGGCGGAGATTCTCGCTGACCGTCGGGTGACGACTGCACAATGATTGACGAAGGCCGCCCTCTCTGACCACACTCAGACCCCGGCCGGTTTCACCGTCTCCGTTATCGAAAAGGCTGTTGCTGCCAGCAGCACCAGGCCGATCCAGATCAGGTCCGTCACCAGCAGATGCACCATCTGTAACACGACCGGAGCGGCGAGCCAGACATTGAAGATGCCGATCACGAGTTGTGCAATCAACAGAAAAGTAACGACCGATGCCAGACGGCGTACCGCTTCGGACGGCAGCAACCGGTCGACCAGAACGATCACTACCATCAGGTAGGCCGCTCCGGAAATTGCAAGCAACGGGTGGTAGATGCGAAGTCCGACAAGCGCTGCAACGATCGGATCCGAGTCGGGATCGATGCCCCCGGAGAAGACCAGTGTATCGCCGAGAGCGGCAACGGCACCTGAGATGCCGATCAGAACCATCGCAATAACGCCGCCCCAGGCGAATATGTCCAAACGACCGTGCCCGCGCAGGCTGAACGAGCCGCCGCCGGAGGCAAACCATGCCGTCAACGTCATCGCACACAGCAGCAACAAGGTGTTGATCAGATGAGCGGCCATCCAGTACGCGCGCGCAAACGATACGTTGTAGGCGACATGCTCGAATATGACCAAACCCGCACCAACCAGCGCCTCCAGAATCATGAAAACGAGCGACCACGCTGCCCACCTTCGCACCGGCGCACCTTGAGAAGCGCTTCTGCGTGCAAGTAGGAAGACGGCGACAACCAGCAAAAACGCAAGGCCACTGCTGATCCGGTGACCGTACTCGATCAGTGTCTCCGTAGCCGCTTCCGGGGGCAGGACTTCTCCGTTGCAAAGCGGCCAGTGACTGCCACATCCGGCTCCCGACCCCGTCGCACGGACAATACCGCCGAAAATGATCACGGCTACCGTATAGGCGAGTGTAATCCAGGCCAATCGGGAGAGTCGGGCATTTTCCATGAGCGCATTAACCGAATTTGGTCGATCGCCGGCCATTTGTCGGGCGACGAACAGGATCAGTCCCCACGCTTTCGTGCAAGTGTCAAACCGTCACCAATGGGCACCAGACTGATGTCGACGCGATCGTCGGTGTGCAAATCGTCGTTCAGATGTCGAATGGCCAACGTCGCATCGTCACGGGCCGAATCATCCACAACCGCACCGCCTGCCAACATGTTGTCAAACATTATCAAACCACCCGGCCTGACCAGCCGCAACGCATGTTCATAATATTCGGCGTACGGCTCCTTGTCGGCATCGATAAACGCCATGTCGAACGTACCCTCCTCGCCGTCCTCACGCAACGCCCGCAACGTTTCCGTTGCCGGGCCGATACGCAACGAAATCCGGTGCTGGACGCCGGCACGTTTCCAGTATCGGCGGGCGACTTCGGTATACTCAGGACTGATGTCACAGGCGACCATCTCTCCGTCCGGTCCCATCGCCTGAACCATGCAAAGCGAACTGTAGCCGGTGAAGACACCCACCTCGAGTATCCGTTTGGCATTCATAAGCCGGACAAGCAACGCCATGAACTGCCCTTGCTCCGGTGCAATCTGCATATCGAACCGCGGGTGCCCGGCCGTTTCCTCGCGCAGTTCTGCAAGCAGCGCAGACTCGCGAAGAGAATGCTCCAGCATATAGGTGTAGAGTTTCGGGGTAAGCGTGAGGGTGCTGGTAGACATCGTATGTGAGGATTATTGTTGCGTAGAGATCAGTTCGATGGGCGTCGATCGCGTGGCACTCTGGCCACTCACGTTGTCGGTGATGGTTACCTCGAGCGTATAAGCTCCGGGATCCACATTGCCGGCGTCCAGCATGCCCTGCTCAATTGTGCCGGTTTCCGTCGCCTCTCTCTCGTACTGAATGGAGAGTACCGGACGCGAGCCTCGCCTGAACAATCTGAAAAGCCCCCGGCCCCGTCTTTCCTCCGGCCGCAGCGTATACGTCACCGAAAAGTTCGCCCGATCATCCATGCCGAAAGCGAGGTTGTACACCTCGAAATGGATCCAGACGGGCTGATCCGTCATGAAACGGCCCGCTGCATTCGGTAACACCTGCTGTCCGTCACGAACAAACCGGTCACTCGGTCGTGCCGGACGAATCGAAAAAGCCGTGAGCAGATCGCTCATCTGAAGATCGGTGCCCGTGTAGTCGTCGATGACCCGTTCTACTTTCCAGCCTGCAACCACCCGCGTGTCTTTTAGTGCGGCATCAATGGCCACCGAGTACGAATCGGGGGGCACGGAGAAGTCGAATGAACCCATAATCAGTCTCGAACGCTCACCGGTCCGGCTGTAGCTACCGGTGCGCCACCGGCGGGCGGCCTCCTCCCAGTCTGTGGTATAAAAGGCAACGCCGGTTTCCAGATCGAACGTACTGTCCGGTACCGGGATGCTATTCACGGGCATCAGATAAAACACTTCCGTCCTGGTCAGCCCTTCCGCTCCCCGAGACGTAAAAATCCGATACCAGAACGGCAGTTGAACCGGCTGACGATTCCATGTGTGCCTGTCCGACTGAAGTCCTTCGCTCACATCCGCAACGGATTCGTCAATGAGTTCGAGTTCCTGAAGATTCGCATCCATTCCCCTGCCGGGATCCCGTTCGGCTTCTCTCATGGCGTTCGCCAGCGACTGATACCGCACATCCCAGGTGGCCCGGTCGGCAACGATATCGGCCGTCGGTAATCTGGCCGCCAGACGCCAGTTACCGGGACCGCCGGTGAGTTCCTCGAC
>CAZIIP010000280.1:0-5035 GCA_964539455.1 uncultured Rhodothermales bacterium | reverse complement strand
GTTCGTCAGGTGGTGCCGGCGCGGTTGCCGAATCGTCCTCCATCGAATCCGTTTCGGCTGCGGCCGCCGTGGAATCTGCAACCAGCGATTCCGTTGCATCGGGACGTTCGTCTTCAAGCGACCGATCGATGCGCTCCGGCGGCGGTGCATCTTGTTGCGAGGAATCTACCAGGAGACCGATCACAAACCAGCTTCCGAGGGCGACGATCACGATCATCGGTATGGCAAACCAGACGATGCGGCGACGGCTTTGTCGCTCGTGCTGCACTTTTCTGCTCTCTCTTCGTTCGCGCATCGCGTCTCGATAAATCCCTTTCATTCGACCGGAGCGGGTGAGCTTTTCCTCTCTCTCCCGTTTTTCCGCTTTCGTCTCCTTTTCGATTGCGGCGGCCTCATCCGTCTCTGCGGCTTTCATCTCAGATGAATCCTCCTCGACCGGAGGCGTTTCCTCGGCGCTATCGTCCAATTCCGGTTCGGCCGGCTCATCTCCGGGAGGCTCCGGTTCGTCCTCATTCGCATGCCGCGGCGTCATCGAGCCACCCAGCGCCTGCAGCACTGCCAGTTCCTCGGCCTCCCTGCCGGAGCCCTCAACCACCTCAAATTCCGCATCCTCTACCCGATGTTCACCGAGGTGCTCATCGGCGTGTTTCGATTCGATCTTCTCCGACCATTGGGGTTCGTCCGGTGTGACTTCCTCCTCAGAGTCTTCCTGGACATCGGATTCTTCAGGCGGTTCTCCTTCCCCGGCTTCATCCTTTGGTCGATCAGACGGTTCGGACATGCCGGGCGCCAACGTCTGTTTCAGCCTTTCCGCCTTCTCCGGACTGATCGGCACATCGGAAAGCCCGGCGAATTCGGCATTGACATAGGCCTCCAATTCCGGATCGGCCTCAAAGACCAGCGCATCATCCACCAATCGGAACACGCCGAGCCGGGGCACGGCCACGGTCTCTCCTTCCTTTACGCGTCGCTTGATCTCTGAGACGAGTTTCTGCAGGGCATTGCCGGCAGTGTTCTCGTCCATGTTCAGCATCTCAGCGAGCTTCTGCTCGAGTTTTGCAGACATGGTGTCATTCGCTTTTTCAGACGTCTTACATTCGGACCCAGTGTGCTTTGTCACATGTCACCGGACGACCAAGATACAGACAATCTCATTTGTGTCGTCCGGTAGATCGCTGCGTCTCCGTTCCGCTACCACTGCATCCTGATTCCCCCGGAAATCAACCAGGGAGGTGTCGGATAATTCTCCCATTCAACAAACCTTCCCTCGCTGATTTGATTGACGCGTCCGAAGGCTCCGATATTCTCGGCAAGCATATATGAAGCTTCGGCATCTAGATCGATAAATCCCTTAAGTTCAGTTGTTTCCAGCCGGTCCGTCCAGCGGGCGCTCGACATTCGTCCGATCACCTTGAGTAACCCCTTCCCCTCCGCAAACGAGGCGGAAATCTGCAGCCTGCTCACGAGATCCGGAAAGTAAGGGATAACGGTTTCCGCTTCACCCAACGTACCCTGTCGCCACCATGTCGACAATGAAGAGGTAAAGCCTCCCGGCAGCGCAATGCCGATCTCGGCACCCGCCTTCAGAATTGCGGCGTCGTCAAAGCGTGGGGCGAAGAGACCGGTGACGGTCGCGCCTGCGGCGGTAGTCGCTGTCGACTCGAAGTACAAAAAGTGCGGGTGGCTCTCGTATCCGACTGCGCCGGATAGCCGCAGGGGTCCCGTGAAGAGCACAACGCCCCCTTCCGTATTGACGAGAGACACCGTGGGCTTGTGAAACGGTTCACTTACGATATAGGGATTGATCTCATACAGATCGCGGAGCCCGTGTACCTCGATTTCGGGCCGGTTTCGAAGGAAAAATTGCAGTCCCGGGGCCGAAAAAACGTCCAGTTCCACAATTGGACTTACATAAAGTGCAGATTCGAAACCCGTGTCCCCAGCTTTTGGCACGTCGTATCCCAGAAACCGCGAACCCACGGTCAGTCTTGCCTTTCGGCCGAATCGAAGGCGAAGGGAGGCCCCTACGTCAAACGCCATGTGGTCACGGGAGAGTGCCGCGTCCGTGTCGAGGCCGGCGACGGTCATTCGACCATCAATCGCGATCATGGACGATGAGAATCGACCACCGAAAAAGCCCTCGGCGTCGAGTCGTTTTTCGGCTCTTCGCAGCGCCGGATTGACTTCGGCACGCTCGAATATTGCTGTTTCGAAACGTGTAGCATCGTAGGAGACCGTCAGGGAAAACGGGACATCGGAACCGGTGGTATTGCGCAGCCATGCCCGTCCGCCCAAACCGACTCCTTCCCTCTGCGGAACGGGCCGCAAAACATCGGATGAGGAAGCCGTCGATGTCGTCGCTCCGTAGACATCGTAGCGCCGGAACATGCCGCGAGCTTCAACTCCTGCCGAAATGCCGGGCCCGTTGGTCTTTAGACCGACCGTACCGGTTGCCTGATCCGTGTCGGTCTCCAGGTCGGGTGAAAGGTCCGTGAAGGGCTTGAAGCCGCTCCATCCCGTGTAGGTCCCGTCGGCGAAAAGCGCCAGGTTTTTCGAAACGGGGGGCGCTATTCTGGCACTGACGTATCGAGAGAACAAGCGGCCGGCACTGAGAATGACCTCACCGTTGTTCGGCGCCTCCGGCGCATTATTCGCAATGGAAGGTCCTCTGGGAGATGCCAACGCTACAGGTGGCAAGTCGGCAACCGCCTGTCGATAGTCTTCCCTATACGGAATCCGTCCTCGCGGCACCTGGTAGATCGGCGGTGGTGGGTTAAAACCCGAAAGTGCCTGTCGCTGAAAAGTGGGAAACGAGGCTTCGAATTCGCCCAGGATTTCCACTTCTCGAGGCATGATTTCAGGGAGCAGCGTCTCTTCGTCCGTACCCAGGGTATCCTGGGCCTGCAGTCGTTCCGGCGTCGCCACACCTGCGAGCAGCAGGAAGCAAACGGCTATAAGGAACGAGGTCCGTCCCGGTACCAAGCCACGCTTGTATATATCGATCGAAAGTATCATGGAGATCCTCCGAGCATTTCCCTTTCCTGCTCCGCCGTTGCCGCCCACCGGGAATCCGGATACTGCTGCAGGACGCTTTCATACAGTCGATCGGCTGAGCCGTTCTCTCCCAGTTGGTTGTATGCGCGGGCCTGGACCACCATTCCGCGGGCCATCCAGTTGTCATAGCCGGGAAACAGCACTTCCATGCGGCCGAGTTCTTCCAGGCTCGCTTCCGCGTCTCCCAGTTGCAGGAGCAACTCTCCGAGCCGGCAGAGTGCCTCGGCACCTTTATCGTCGGCGCTTCTGGCCGCCACGTCACGATAGTTCGCGATCGCCTCGCCAATCAAGCCCTGCCGCTCGTAAATCCGCGCCATGCCTAGGCGCGCGGGAAGAGCATTCAGATCGTCGGAAGCGGCTTCCTCTCTCAACAGCTCTTCCGCCTCATCGATTCGTCCGAGTCCGAGCAGAGCCATCCCTTCTCCGTATCTCGCATCGGCCAGGACAAGCGGGTCGGCGTCCTCGTTTCTTCGTGCCTCCCGGTAGTGTCGCAGCGCCTCTTGATACCGCTCGTCCTCCAGCAGCATCGCTCCCAAACGCTGTTCGGCTTCCGCGCGCAGTGGACTTGCAGGGTAACGATCAGTCAATTGTTCCAGATATGCAGCCGATTCGCGCATCTGTCCGAGGTCCTCGTATGCGCGGGCGATATACATATAGGCATCCGGGACGAGTGCTTCGGAGCCGGCTCCACGTACAAAATCCTGAAATGCCTCGATTGCCGGGATCAACTGACCGCTCTGGTACCTGACTTCGGCCTGTCGAAAGCGCAATCGGTCTACGAACGGTGATCCGGGGTTGCGTGCGGCGAATGCGTCAATGACACTGTCGAGTTCGTCCTCCTTCTCGAGCACGGCAAGCGCATACGACATGCTGCCTACCGCATCGACTACGTATTGGCTCTCGGGAAAGCGAACCAGCACATTGCGATAGGCATTGACCGCGTCCTGCCACATCGACCGGTTATAGAACGAATCCCCGATGCCGTATTGCGCCCTGGCTGCAAGCGGGTGTTCGGGAAACCGCGAAACAAGCGTTTCGAAGGTTGAAACCGCCTTTTCGTGGTTGCCCTCCAGCAGATACAGATACCCGATGGAATAAAGCGCTTCTTCGCGCCAATCGGAGAGTTGAAACTCGTCGATCAGCTCTTCGAGGGTTCTGATGGCCGCCCGGTTTTGGCCGCTCTGCGCCTGTGCCTGGCCCTTCTGAAAGAGTGCATAGTCTTTCTGCTCCCCTTCGATTCGGTCGTACTGCCTGATGGCCGCACCGTACCGTTTGATTGCATAGTAGCTGTCCGCAAGCCGAAGCCGCGCATCGGCGCCGTAGGACACGCCGGGCGTCTCCGTATACGTGTCGAGGAACGTCTCAAACTGGCGAATCGCGTTCGAATAGCTCGACAGTTTGAAATATGTCCAACCGAGCGCATAATATGCGGCATCTCTCAGTTGGTGTCTGCGAAACTGCCGTAGAAATCGGGAATATAGCTGAACGGCCTGCCGGTAGTCCCGAAGCTGGTAGTAGCTTTCCGCCGCCCAGAAAAGGGCGTCACCGGCCAGATCGCTGCTGCCCTCGTCCCGGTAGATTTCCTGAAAAGCGGGCGCCGCCTCCGAGTATTCCTCATTGCGAAACGAAAGCCATGCCTTTTGGAATGCCACCTGTTTGCGCAATTCCTCGGGTGCCGCCTCGAGATCGATCGCTGCGTCGTATGCCCTTCCGGCCCCTTCAAAATCGCCCTGAGCGACTCTGGCCTCGCCCGCCATGCGGAGTGCTTCCCCAAGCGACTCGGAACGGGGATAGGATTGTTGAACCTGGGAAAAAGCCCTCTCCGCGTCTTCCCACCGGCGGAGTTCGTAGTAGGTCATGCCCAATTCGAATGTCGCCTGATCGGCAAGGTCGTGGGACGGCCAGCGCTCTGCGACGTCGGAGAAAAGTGAAGCGGCCTCGGAAAGCCTTCCGGTCATTTTGAGATTGAGGGCGTGGTAGT
>CAZIIP010000279.1:0-5052 GCA_964539455.1 uncultured Rhodothermales bacterium | reverse complement strand
CGTGTATTATGGAGACATCGATCCGGATTTTGACGACGGGTTTCAAAACGGGGTTCATGCGCTGTTCCATGAGCCAGGCGAGCAGCCGGGGCCGGAAGAGTGGGGAAGCATTGCGGCGTGGTCGTGGGGGCTGAGCCGGGCCCTGGATTATCTGCAGCTCGATGAGGATATCGACGGCGACCGTGTTGCCTTGATGGGTCACTCCCGGCTCGGTAAAACGTCGCTTTGGGCGGGTGCGGTCGACGAGCGGTTTGCCCTTGTGATCTCCAACAGCTCCGGATGTGGTGGGGCCGCGCTTTCGAGGAGGCAATTTGGTGAGACGGTGGCGCGAATCAACACTTCTTTCCCGCACTGGTTCGCGGACGCTTTCAATGCCTACAACGACAACGAAGACGCGATGCCTTTCGACCAGCATATGCTTCTGGCGCTGATGGCGCCGCGCCCGCTATATGTCGCAAGTGCAGAAGAAGACCGGTGGGCGGATCCGAGGGGAGAGTTTTTGTCGGCACGCGGCGCGGATCCGGTATACCGGCTTCTGGCGGCAGGGGGCCTGGACGTCGATGAGATGCCGGCGGTAAACGAACCGGTAATGAGCCGCATCGGCTACCACATCCGGTCGGGTGGGCACGATGTGACGGATTATGATTGGGAGCAGTGGATTGCGTTCGCCGACCGGCATATGACGGATTAGGCTTTTTTGGTCGAACCGGCGAGTAAGGGTTTCTGGGCTTGACTACCACCACCGGACTTAACCACCAACAGTTCACTGTCAATACTGCATCATGAATCTATCTATGCATTGTGCGCCGTAAATCATGAATCGGGACGGTATCAAGTTCCGGACCTGACCATTTCAGAATCCGGATTTCGAAAAATGGAAGGGCGTTCGATTTCGATTTCAGGAAACGAATTCGGAGTGCCTTTTTGCCTTTTCGTCTTGTTGCGTTTTCACCGGCTTGCGAACGCCACCATGCTTCCACGCCGGCACACTACCACGCCACCGTACCCTTCCGGCCCGGAAACTACTTCACCGCCGTCCCGGCAATATGGGGCCACACGATGGGGATCGGTACGTTAAAAGCCGTGGCGTCGACGCGAGAAAAGGGCACGCTTCGGATGGCACCGAGCGTATCCTTGTTGGGACGGCAGCCGCCGCCTACAACGCGCCAGCACGGCGTAATGAGATGCTGCAAGCCCCGGCGCACAGATCCCGGTCGGGCACCCACGTGTTCCAGAAAATGAAATACGCCACCTGGGCGCAAGACGCGGTGCACTTCCCGTACCGTGTGCTCCAGCCGGTCGATCGAACACAATACAAGCGTCCCGATTACCACGTTAAAATGGTCGGCCGGAAACGGCAACTGCCGTGCATCGGCCGGATACAACGAACCGGCGATGCCTGCCGCACAGGCGGTTTCCTGAAGCATCGGATACATGTGTCGATTCGGCTCCACCCCATGCCATTCGATGCCGGGTGACAGATATTTGAAATTGATACCCGTACCCGGTCCGATTTCAAGAACTCTTCCACGGGCCTCGCTGAGAAGCTTCTCCCGGTAGGAAGACACGAACCGCTCATGTTTTCCGTCTGCCCACGATTGGCATTGCGAGAAAAACCAGTCGCAAATACCCGTGCCTCCCGCAGATTGCGGACTCGTCTCCTGCACCTCCAGGCACTGCCGACGACGCCGGGCCTGCTGGTCCGCCGTAGATGTACTTCTGCTCATGCCTCTGCTTCCGGTGATACCGGCCAGCTTACGGGAACTTGTTTGGCGGCCTTGACCACATCGGGCGTGATGCGTTCCATGTCCTGCTCCTCGAAAGCACGCACGAGCAACCGGCTGAACGCACTTGACGGGCTAATGTGGTAGTAGATGGTTTGCGCGTCACGACGGGCCTCGACGAGCGCTTTTTCCCGAAGAATTTTGAGGTGGCGAGATACCGCCGGCTGCGTGATCTCGAAAATGTCTGCCAAGTCGCACACACACAGTTCATTTGCGCGCCAAAGGACGTATAAAATGCGGAGCCTCGTTTCATTGCCGGCGGCTGACATGAACGCCGCCATTGCAACCAACCGATCGTTCGAATGTGCATCTACCCGTAGAGCAAGCAGCTTCTCGGGTTGGGCGTGCACGCGCGTACAGTTATAATCGCTTATGTCGCGGCGTCCCCTCGGCGGCTTCTTCTTTTTCATGGTTGCTTGACCCCTAAGCTCCCTTAGTTGCTATCCGTCAAACATCAATACGGCGTCTTCGTCGATCTCTGGACACGCAAGGTGTAGCGCACCGCTGTCGGTGTGGGCCGAAGTTGCTTCAATCGTTTCGCCACTCACTGGATCGATCCACTCTACGTGGTACGATCCGGGTTCAACCGCCAGAACGATGGATTCATTGTCGGATCGGTCCACACGTTCCAAGTATACAATACCTGATTTTGTTGGCTTTACCAACGATTGTGTAAGAAATCCCGGTGCGGAAATAACCAAGTTACGGTCAGGAATATAGCCCGGAAGGTCCAGTTTGTTAAGCAACTCGGACAGAATGCGGAGTTGCTTGCGAAGCTCGGGCGAACCGCCGCCGGGAGAATCGGCATCGAATGTGCCGTCCTCGAAGCCGGCGACAAAACTGTAGTCGAGGTTGTTAAAAATGCCACCACCGGCAATCATGAATCGCCAGGCCTGTTTTCGGTAGGTCGCATCCTCATCCCCGGTGAATCCGGACTCATCAAAACTAATCACGCGCCGGTGACCGTAATTTAAGGCCACCGCCTCCGGCCAGGCGTAGTGAAAGTTCACGATCGATACCAGCGAGTCTACGTCGGGCACCGGATACTTGAAATTCGCATAGTTCTGCGCGATCAAATGTCGCTTGGGCAATTCTGCCTCGGTATCTGCAATGGTGCGGGAAATTTGATGCTGCCAGGCCAGCGAGGCATCGGTGGCAACGGCAATTTTGGTCCACCAGCCATCCCGTCCCCCGTTGTTGTTCGGGTTGGCGAAAAGCCTGACTTCCCCCTGATCCGACCAGGGTTCGTTCTGGAGCTCGAAAAATACGTTGTCGAATTCGTTCAGCTCCGTGACGATTTTGCGAACATACGTCAGTTGGTAGGGAAGACGCCCCCCGTTTTCGAGTGTGTGAACTTTTCGAAAGGGCACGGCGGGCAGGCCGTTGGTATTGTTTTTGGAATGCAGTGGTGAGACTTCCCAATTGCTTTCCCTGTAAATGGAGGAAAAAAATGTAACCTCGATGATGATGTCCCGTTCTTCAGCCTGCCTTACAAATGACCGTAATCGCTCGAAATAGCTCGGATTCCAGCGGTTTAAATCAAACAGATTGCCTCCGTCATTTGCGCCGGGTGTATCGGTCCGTTGCCAGGGTGAGATGAACAGCTCCGGCGACTCCGGACCAAGCGTATTGCGTGCGATCCCGAAGGTGCTCTCGGCATTCTCGACGTATGCCCCCGTAAAAATGCGGGTGTAATTCATACCGTCGGAATCAAGCGTCTCCAGGTACCGCTCATAGTCGAACGCACCGTTGATTACGGCACCGTAGTGTTCGGCGGAGGTTACCAGTACCAGCGGTTCCCCGCGGTACTCCAGGTAGTGCGGATTTTCGGGATGCAGCCGAATAGGTTGTGCGTGAATCATCGCTGAAGCCTGGAGGATGACCAGAAGACCAGAAAGGCGCAATTTTGACGACATAGCCGAACGAGATAGCCGGACGTCACGTTCGCCTTGCGGAACGTGCATCGCGGAGAAGGTGGAACGCACTTATATCGGCCGCAAGGGGTGCCGGCCGCATGGAAATTACCCTTCGCGGACGATATCGCCGCGCTCAAATCCCTCACCACTGATGATTCGGCATTGCGACGCTTTTCCTTCTCCGACGGAATTGTTGACAACCTCTACTTCACCAATCTCGGACTCCAGCGCACCGAGGTTCAGACCGGTATCCGGATCGATCAGTTCTTCCCCTTCCCGGAAGATCTTGAAACGATCTCCGACGGAAACGCCTCCCAGCTCGCCGGCATTGATTACAACCGTGCCGCCCGAGGTCATGACCACTTTGCCGCTCCAGCGGACGTTTGAGGCACCCGTATCAACCATATCGACAATCGATTCCACCGCATCGCGGGTGGCTTTCCCGACGATGGATTGGTCAAAGGCATTTCGGCTGGCGAAGTCGAGACGGCGCGTGTCCACACGCAATCCTCGTTTGCTCTCGGATTTGCGCACATTGTCCGCCGACAGAATCTCGCCGGTTTCTACGTTCACCATCCGGACGTCGACGGCTACGACGGCCGACTGGCTCTGAACGCCGATTCCCAGGCGCCGTGTCGCGCCGCCAACATCGCTCTTGGAATATCCGAACTCCGTTACGGCACCGAGCACGGCGATTTCGACGCCCAGCATTTTGCCGATTTCAGCGGCGGTTTGTGCCGTTACTCTGCCGGACTGTCCGAAATCTTGCTCGGTGAGCAAGGCATCGATCTCTGTGCGCTCGAGCACCATGTATTTGTCGGTGTTTACCAGTGCCGTGACCAGCATATCGGAGATACCCTCGCCGGGGTGAATCCGGCCGTCCCACCATCCGGCGGCACCGTCGGTTTTGTCTTCGAATACAAGTACCGCGATGCGCTTCTTCAGTGCCGACTGACCATGTGCGACACCCGGAGAGAGCTGGAGCACAAACACGGCCAGCAAAAGTGAGACATACACGTGTTTCATTGAGACTGTCTGTATGGTACGCATGACAAAGTGGAGATCAACCAGTTAGGATTATACATTTGAACTGCATTCGGTAAAATGACCGAAGAAATCGCCCAACAATCAAGTGTTTCCGGCAATAAATGACCGTTAAACAGTATCGAAACGCAGTCTTAGCCGCCCGCCGGAACCCAATCGGTGGTTGCAGGCGAAAGGTCAGCGAACGTTTCTGACCCTGGCGGCAAAGTCGTCGATTTCGGAAAGGCGCTCAAAGCCGACGTTGAGCACATCGACACATCCAAGATTGAGTGCGAAGGCGATAGATTCATTGCGCATTTCGTCACTGT
>CAZIIP010000278.1:3483-5052 GCA_964539455.1 uncultured Rhodothermales bacterium | reverse complement strand
GCACGCCTTCCGTCTATTTTTTTAACGACGCACGATAGGCACGGAGATTTTTCCGACGCCCGGCATCTGCCATTCTATCGGTCCTCTTTTATTCTCGCTCCCCCGTGTGGTTCGAGATGGCGGGGGACCGTCCTGTCGCCTGCCGGGCTGTCATCTTCTTGCTCCTCCTGCGCTTCGGTTACTCCCGGCAGAATCGCATTCAGGAACGAATTTGCCCGATGAAACATGACTCTGTGGGGCGGTCGTCGAGCCGCTTGATTCTCCGGCATCACTCCTGCGGATCTTCTGATTTCGCAGAACCGGTCGATTTGGCCGCGACCTCCCCCTCTCCCGCCTCATGCAACCGAAATCCATCGCCCTCTATCCGCTTCCTGCCCAGTAGCAACAGCAGCAGGTTGCGCGAGAACCGCAGGATCGGAAACAGGAATTTTGATCGGGCGCGAGACTTAAAGAGCCAGTAGTTCAGACGATTCAAGATCCCGGAGCGGCTTCCGAGAAGGGCAAAGGCGTGGATCGCGTCGGCACCGCTGTAAAACTCATCATCTATCTTCACGACCATCCCGTGGTCGATGTTAAAACCTCTCGCGGCGATCTCGTCCATGATCTCGGCGTCCTCCCGGGCATTGACCAGCTCCAGCTCGCCCACGGTAGATTCGATCCGCATGGTTTTGGCATAATTGCTGCATGCCGGACATTTGCCGTCATATACCAGCACGATTTTTCGGCTATCGGTCATTTTTGTAACAGCTTGTCGGCCGGATCAATCGGCTTCGCAATCTCCGTTCGATGCCTGCTGAATGCCATCACGGTCAGTACAATGGCCGCCGGCACGGAGGCCCAGGCAGCGGCGGGCAGGATCCATGCACCGCGGAGACCGGACGGAAACAGGTTGGTCAACGGAATCAGGAACAACAGCAGGAGAAGTACGACGGCAGGAAGCAACCGGGATCCCCGAACGGCACCATCACCCCAGAAATTTCTTGCCGAAGCCACCAGACCGATCGTTACGACGCCGAGCAACATCACGTGGAGATAGAACACGCGGGCGGAGGCCGTCATAATGCGAATATCGGCAGGCAAAAGGGAAGCGGCAAGCATCAGCAACGCCTTCAACAGCAGCAGTCCGAGCGCGGCGCGCCAGAGACCGGCCGATCGGGTCCGCACCTCCGGCAGGAGATGGTACAGATTAACCAATAAGCCCACCGCAACGGCAACACCGCCGATCCGTCCGAATACGGCAAACTCGTCCGACACCATCGCAGCCGGCATGCCGAGTGCGACCGTCGCCGGAATGCCCGCAATCAGCAGCCAGGCCGTCCAGCGGGGCCAATGCGTAATCCGGGGCTTCAGATCGTCCCACGCCAGTCCCAATACCGAAAGCACCAGCCACCCTTCGCTGAACAGATCGAGGAATACATGCGTCATGGCCGTGGCCGCACTCTCCGATGGATCAAAGAGGAGAGTGGAGACGGCCAGACCCCATGCGCCAAGTGTCGATACGACGAGCAGTATCGCTCCCGATGTCCAGAAGACGGGCGCGGGATGGGGACCGAGCGCACCCACCCGCAC
>CAZIIP010000278.1:0-3473 GCA_964539455.1 uncultured Rhodothermales bacterium | reverse complement strand
ACGAAAAACCAGATCGCGTAGGCATACCAGAATATGATGTGGATACCCGATATGATCATGCTAAGCGGCAACTCCGCATCACCGAAAGCGGCCGGGCCGTATCCGTACAGCAGAAACGAGACGTAGGCCAGGATCGATGCCGGAATAATGGCCGCAAAGATCCAGGACGGGGGAGTCTGCGTTTTGAGATGGTTTCGCCGCATCAACCGGTGCGAGACGAGCAGCATGACCGCCGGTGTCACCCAGCCGAAATACATGAGATGCGAATGGGCATGCCGGACGTTCAGCAGAACAAGACCGAACGAGCTTCCCGAAGAGAGAAAAAACCGGTAGCCGACACCCGTCCAGGCGGCGATTGCCAGCAATGCGAGCGCCCATCGCCATACTGCCGGCAATAGAAAACTCCTGCTATCTTCGGCCTGATTTTGTTGGTTCCTCCGAGCGTTCATCAATTAACTAACGCGGAAAACGGCTTATGGTCTCCCGAAGGCGGCTTCGGCGGTGGGTGGGAGGCCGGCTCGGGACAATCCTCCTTCGGGAATCAACTGATCAACTTCAGGACAAGTCGTTTCCCATTGAGCCAAGGGACTACCGCTATCCGTGTCGCCTTCCATTAGACCTTTGGCGTGCCCGGTGGAATCCCGGGATAGAACTTCCAGCAGCCGTGCGTGCCATTCTTTTGCAGCCGAAAGATCACCCGCTTGCCACGCCAGGGACCCAAGCAGGTACAGCGCCTCCGCGTCCTTTGCGTCGAAGCCGATCAAATCTTTCAGGTGCCGGCTTGCCGCATCCCGGTCGTCCAGCAGCAGGGACGTCATGGCCATATAGGAAAGCGCACCGGATTCTTCCCTGTTCAGGTTGTGTGCTGCCTCGAAGGAGGAGAGGGCGTTTTGAAGATCCGAACGGTTTGGGCTTTCCTGGCACAAGTCCAGCACACCGAGTTGAAGATGGGCTCTAGAGGCCAGCGGATTGACCTCCAGCAGATGTTCCCAGCTCTGCCGCGCCGTCTCCGTTTCTTCAAGTATGGCCGCCACGTTTCCCAGGTAATACAACGCATCTTCGTGCTCGGGCTTGAGTTCCAGGGCTTCTACATACAAATCTCGCGCCCGGGGAAGATCGCCGGCGATCCGCGCTCCGGTTGCTTCCCGAAGCAGTTCCCAAAAAAGCCGTTCCTGCCGGACGGCCGCTTGCGTCATATCGGGTCCGACATCTTCGTCTGACGTCGCCTCGGGGGCACAGGCTGCCAATAATCCTACCGTTGCCAGGGCCACAATCGATATGGAAGAACGACAGGACTTCACAAT
Source organism: uncultured Rhodothermales bacterium (assembly GCA_964539455.1). Taxonomy (GTDB): domain Bacteria; phylum Bacteroidota; class Rhodothermia; order Rhodothermales; family CAYLXM01; genus CAZIIP01. The sequence goes on along the minus strand of CAZIIP010000278.1, from coordinate 2,169 downwards.
GGTTGTCCCATGTTGATCGTGTGGAGCGGGCTGATTCGGTGATGGCGCATCACAGGGCCCGATCAAAGGTGACTTTGATACGCCGGTTTACCGGCACGCCGGTCAACACCTGCCGTTCACCGGTGACACGGTCGACAATGACGGAGTCGACTTTCGTCCGTTGGCCCAATCCAAAGTGCTCCACCGGGCTGTGTTGCGATGCGTACGGCCCTTGTGCACCGACCTGCCTGATCCACCGGTTGGGGCCTGCCACGACCCGAATGGTTGCTCCGTATCCCGCCGACGCCCCCCGATCGTCATCCAGATGTACCTGCAGCCAGTTTTGCCTGTTGCCGCCGTCGTTTCGTAGTAGTACGGCTTTGTCACCGTGGTTGACGATGAAAAGGTCCATGTCACCATCCCGGTCATAATCCGCCGCGGCCGCGCCCCGTCCTACCAGTTCCCGGGAAAAGTGGTCGCCTGCAACGGTCGATACGTCAAAAAAGCCATCTTCCGGACCCCGGTTCCAGAATAGTTGATCCCGCATAGGGACCAGCTCTTGCGGTGCATCCTGCTTTTGCAGCGTGCTTCCGTTGACGACAAAAAGATCGAGCAGTCCGTCGTTGTCATAATCGGTAAATCCGGTTGCCCAACCCACGAAATCGAGCGCGATTTGCCCCACACCAAACCGGTCGGCCACGTCCATGAAACGGACCCCCCGGCGACCGTCCGGTGCAGCAGTCCCGCTCGCCGTGTTTTCATAGAGGGCGTTTTCCTGGGCGATCCAGTGGGTGACAAAGAGATCTACATCGCCGTCCCCGTTCCAGTCTGCCGTCGCAATTCCCATGGCACCTCGGTAATCGGCAACCAGTGCCTGATAACTCCGGTCTTCGAACAGTCCGTCTCCACGGTTGATATAGAGAACATTGTCCGACACGTCGTTGGCGACATAGAGGTCGAGCAGTCCGTCGCGGTTCAGGTCGACCCATACGGCCGACAGGCTACGCCCGCGATCATTCGACACACCGGTTTCGATCGCGACCTCCTCGAATGTGCCGTTGCCGCGGTTGCGGTACAGCAAATTCGGTATGGGCGCAAAACTCGAGGGATTGATGGCGGCAGGAGATTCGACATCGTATTGCAGTGAAACACCTGCGGGGAGATCTTCTACATAATCCACGTATCCGGTGACGTAGAGGTCGACATGTCCATCCCGATCGTAGTCACCCCAGGCCGCGCCAACCCAGAAGCCTTCCGGTCCAAAAACACCCGCCGTCTTCGAGACGTCCTCGAATGTACCGTCGCCTCGATTTCTGTACAAGCGGTTGTGTCCGTAGGCGGTGACGAAGAGATCCAGCCGCCCGTCGTTGTCATAGTCGGCCCAGGAGGCGCCCATCGCCATGCCGTCGAATGCCACGCCGGCGGTTTTGGACACCTCTTCGAAGGTACCGTTTTGAAGATTGTGATAAAGCCGGCTGTGTGCCTCATTTGTTTCTGATCCGGCATTTTCTTCCCCGAGAGCCCGCGGCATGTTCACGACGTACAGGTCCATCCAGCCGTCTCCGTCGTAGTCGCCCCAGGCAGCGCCCGACCCCATGTCTTCCGGCAGCCGGCTGGTTCTCCGCGCAGGAAAGTGGCGGAAGGAGATGCCGGAGGATTCGGTGACGTCGGTGAAAACCACCTCCGGCGTGTCTTCCGGCAGGGATCGGGAGAGGGAGGAGGAGAGGCCGGATTCCAGTTGTCCAGGCACATATACCTCGGCATCTTCCGCACCGGCAAATACCCAGAAGATGGAGACGCCGGAGAACAGGAATGCAAATCCGATGGCCCAGAGCACCCCGCGAAGCCGTTTCGGAATTTTCATGGCCGGAGGGAGTTGGTGACCCGGATTTGCTTGACGTCGGACGACAACTCGGAGACCGGCGAGGTCAGACCCGCCTCACGACCGAACAGGAAATTGAGCAGATACTGGTCGATTTTTCGATACAGGAGCCTGGCACGGACGGTGAGTACGTCTCCCTCCTCGGGAGGCGCATCAAAGGCGAGATCCCGGTTTTTAGGCTGCGGCACGGCATTTGCCGTCAACGTTGTCGGGCAATTGAACACGTACTGCGCCCGATCCGAAAAGCCGGGAAACAGCGATCTGCGGAACCGTACGCCGACCATTTCCCAGAGATTGTGGCGGTCGAT
>CAZIIP010000277.1:0-5086 GCA_964539455.1 uncultured Rhodothermales bacterium | reverse complement strand
GATTCCCTTCGGCGCATAAAGTTTGTGTCCGGCGATGGTGAGCAGATCCACATCCAGCTCGGCAACATCCACCTGTACCTTCCCTACCGATTGCGCGGCATCCGTGTGCATCAGGGCGCCGTGCCGGTGTGCTATTTTTGCCAGATCGGCGACGGGCTGCATCGTACCGACTTCGTTGTTGGCGTGCATGATGCTCACAAGGACGGTGGCATCATCGATCACGGCTTCCAGGTCGGCGGGATTCACCCTCGCATGTGCGTTGACAGGGAGCACCGTTACGCGGAGCCCGTTTTCCGACAGCCACCGGCATACCTCGGCGATTGCCGGATGCTCAACGGCGGAGGTGATTACGTGATTGCCCCGGGCGGTTTGTGCCGCTACCACGCCCTTGAGCGCGAGGTTGTTGCTTTCGGTGCCGCCACTGGTGAAGAGAATCTCTCCAGGTTTTGCATTGAGCATAGCAGCGACCTGCTCACGTGCCTTTCCCACTGCGTCGTGAGCGGAAACACCATAGGAGTGCCCGCTCGAAGGATTTCCGAAATGCTCCAGCAGATATGGCCGCATCGCCTCGGCAACTTCGGGGGCGACAGGGGTCGTGGCGTTGTAATCCAGATAGATCGGACGCATGGTGTGGTATCCTGTCAATGGGTCAGGGCTGGATCGTGAATTGACTGACCAAACCGATAGCAATATTGCTGCGGTCTGGAGCTGCACCCGCGCCGAGGTAAGAGTAGAGCGCGTGGAGACGGACCGCCGGAAAGGGCGTAAAGAAAACGCCCAGATGAAGACCTGTACCCGTGACCGCTTCAGGATCGACTCCGTCACTGACGTGACCGATCCCTCCTGCGGCAACGACCTGCTGCGTCACATTCAGTGTGGCGGCTGCGTAGACAAAGTCCTGCCCGGCATCCGATTCCGTTTCGATACGTTCGAAAGAAGCTCCGACCGACCAGGTATCGGTCTGCTCGTATGCTGCATATAGGCGTAGTCCCTGATCGATCCCTGATGCTTGCGACCAGGTCCGTCCCCCTCCGGCATGATAATACTGGAGGCCGGCCTCGACCCCCCGCCTGTTATAGCCCAGACCGGCAGCGTAGTCGTGGTCGGACTCCCTATCGATATAGACGGCTCCGTTCCCTGTGAAACCCTGCAGCGAAGGAGAAGTGACGGCCACCGTTCGATCGGCAAAGCCGTTGGTGAGATTGGAGAGTGCGTAGCTCGCACCGGCATAGAGACCCGTGCCCGGTACCCCGCCACGAGCACTCAGACTGGTACTATCGTAGAATGGATCCCGCCGCAGCCCGGCCATCTTGTATGCCGTCGATTGCCGGCCGACCGTCACCGATCCGAATGCCCCGCGAATGCCTGCATAGTAGTAGCGCTGGGTAAAGGCTCTGCCGATCTCGTCGCCATCGATATTCACGCCTGTCTGCAGATCGAAAAACGCCGTAAGGCCGTGCTCCGAATACTCACCCCGAATTCCAAGTCGGGAGGCATTGTTCACCCCGGTCCAATATGTTTCCTCCCCGGATGCAGCACGCGCATATGCGTACCTGAAGTTACCGTAGAGTTCGCTGTTCGTCTGCTGCCCGATTGCAGTAGGCAATCGGGCAAGCATTAGCACGAGTAAAATCACCGTCCTGTTCATAGGCCTGTCGATCGGTTTTTGCACGGTTCCGGACGGGGCTCGCCCGTGCGATCATCGGGTGGCGGCACGTGAAGCAATGTTGGTGTCCATCGGACTCGAAAAAAGGTTGGTTCAGAATACCAGCACTTTGTCGGCCCATAGCGTCCAGTCTGCCAGTTCGTCCATGGTGCTGCGGCTTGCGCCGTCGACGAGTTCCTCGTCTTTGAGGCCGCGCGCATCCATGCAACTACCGCAGACGCCGATCTTGGCGCCTTTGGTTTTGACAAGCTTGAGCATTCGCTCGAGGCTGTAATAACCTGTCGGCAGGGTTTGGCCCGCCTTGGCGCAAACAGCGGCATCGGCCATGAGAAAGATGCGTACCTCCTCGCCGCTTCTCTTCAGCAACGTCATAACGAGACGCAGTGCGTTGAAGTCGTGTTCGGTACCATAAGGGGGATCATTCAGGATAAAGAGGGTCTTCATGGTAAGGGTGGGATCTTGTGGTTGGGTTGTTGACATCTTTCGTGTTTTATAGGCGAATCCGACGAATTCGTGCGTATCTGTTTTTCACTGTTCTCGTGTGACGTGACATGAGACGAATCGCCGGAAGAGGGAGGGGCGGTGAAGGGTTGACTGTGCGCCGGCAGGTACTTGAACGAGACCAAGCCCGATACGGCGGTCAGAAAAGCTACGAAGCCGATGGCGGTGCGATACCCAGAAGGTCCGCGAGCACGCCCGCCAGCAAGCCTCCGGCTACATAGCCGAGGTCCCGCCAGAGCCGGTAAATCCCAACGCCGCTGGCGCGATCATGCGGAGAAACGAGATCGCTCACCTGTGCGATCAGCGTTGGATAAACGGCTGCCGTGCCGAGTCCGACGATCACCGATGCGGCAGCCCACCACAGGAACCCGCCGGCCAGCGCGAAGACTCCCAACCCGACAGACTGGAGCATCATGCCGGTAACGATAAGCCGGCGTCGCCCTGTTCGGTCCGAGAGCGCGCCTGTCCAGATTTGCGTGATGCCCCACACTGCGGGATACAGCGCCGCCAGCCAGCCTATTTCGCGAAGCGATAACCCCGCATTTGCGAAGAAAAGCGGAAAGAGTCCCCACGCGAGCCCATCATTAAGATTGTTGACGAAACCGGCCTGGTTCGTGGAAAACAGCGGCCGATGCGTCCAGCTCACATGCCGGAGGCGCGCGGAAAAGCCTGAGGGCAACGCATCCGGTCCTCCTTCGATCGATTTGTCGGCCATTGCGTGCTCGAGTTCGACGTGATCCCCCGTGTCTCGGATAAAGAGCACCGTAATGGCGAGGCCCAGGAGTGCGGCACCGCTACCGATCCAGACAGGGCCGCTGCGGGGGCCGAATTCCGCTGCCAGGTAGCCGGCCCCCAGTGCTGCGAGCGCCACGGCCAGATAGCCCGCAAACTCGTTGAGGCCCATGGCAAGACCGCGCTGCTTTGGCCCCACCAGATCGATCTTCATGATCACAGTGGCAGACCAGGCGAGTCCCTGGTTTACACCGAGGAGCAGGTTGGCGAACACGATCCAGTTCCACGAGGGTGCCCAGGCGAGCAGAAGCGGGACGGGAAGGGCAAACAGCCATCCGATGAGCAGGATTCGCCTTCGGCCGATGCGGTGTGCGAAGTCGCCGGCCATGTAGTTGGCCAAGGCCTTCGTCAGGCCGAATGCAACCAGGAACGAAAGCGCCGCAGTCGCGGAGGCAATTCCAAATTCCTCTTCCGCCAGCAGGGAAAGGACGGACCGCTCGACGCCGACCATCGTACCGACGAAAGCGTTCACTAACACCAGAAGCGAAAACTGTTTCCAGTTTTCTCGAAGTCCAAGTCGGATCATCCGCTATTTAGCGCTTGTTTTGCAGCATTTATTCTCCACCAACCTCATTTGAGAGAGAGAGAGGAATAACCGATAGAAACGATGCCGCCGCTTGCGGTATCGGATGACCATTCCATTGTATCCCTGGCGCCTGACCATTTGTCATTCATCCGATCCCGCGGAACCGACCGGCAGACCCGCGGCTCTCCAGTCCGGAAAGCCGAGGTCGAGTCGCCGTGCCGGACGGCCGTGCCGACGGAGCTTTTCCACCGCATCGACTGCAAGAACGCAGTACGGACCACGGCAATACGCCACGACATCCTTGCCCGGCGGCAATTCGGCCAAATGGGCTTCCAACTCCTCCAGGGGCACGGAGCGGGCACCGGCAATGTGGCCACTTTCGTACTCCTCCGGCGGGCGGACATCGAGCACAACGACGTCGCCGGCACGCAAACGATCGAACAGCTCAGCCATCGGAATCGGATCCAGCTCGTCCCGATTCAAGAGGTAATCACCCGCAATTTGCTCGATCTCACTCAGCCGGGCTTCGGCCACATGCCGCAGGCTCTGGAGCAGTTCGAAAACGCGGTCATCCGCCAGCGAGTAGAACACGTGCTTTCCCTCCCGGCGCGTTTCTGTGAGACGGGCCCGGCGCAGTACCTGAAGGTGCTGAGAGGTGTTGGCCACCGTCATGGCCGTCTGGGCAGCCAAGACTTCGACGGTTCGTTCGCCCTGGGCGAGCACCTCGAGAAGCTCGATACGGTGCCGGCTGGCCAGCGCTTTGCCGATGCGTTCGAACTGATCGTATACCTGATCCTTAAAGCGACGCTCACTTTGCATGATCCATCATTCAATAGATTGTATGAATGTTGTGTTGAGCATGGTACGAGGGCAGGCGACTTCCGGTTCCGCTGCTTCCTTGGCGGGCAGCCCGAACCGCGTGCTTCTCCATCAGATCCGCCTTCACAGGGCTGGTACCGATTTCGATGCCGGCCTTTTCATCCTGCAGGCCAATTGGGCGCGCGCGTAATGGTTTTGTAGACAATTGACGAGGGGCAACCAACAATTCTTCATTGCTCCTCTTTTCCCGGCTATTTGCTGGTTGTCCTGTAGTGCGGGCGTCCGCTACCTTGAAGCAATGATTTCAGTCAGGGAAGTGACCGTTTTTGTGACGAGCCAATGATATTGACCAGGAGTTCGGAGGAGGGCCTACGCGTGATGCTGTACCTCGCCTCCTGTGGTACAAGTGATGCTGAATCAGCAAAAGCATTAGAGCAGGCGCTCGAGCTGGAGCCACATTTCCTGGAAGTCGTTCTGGCGAAACTGAAGGATTTCGGATTGCTGGAGCAGGCCGGGGACTCCGGTGAAGACGTCGTACTCGGTCGTCCACCATCCGAAATCGCACTGGAAGACGTCGTTGTCGCAATGGAGGGATGGGGAATTTTTGCTTCCTGCATTCTCGGGCTGCCGGGCTGCGGTGAGCGCGATCCTTGTCCCCTGCACGACCGCTGGGCCCTCGAGCGCGAGCGGCTGGCTCTCATGTTTCAAAGCATGACGCTAGAGGAGGCTGCCCGGGATATCGAGCGTGTCGGACTGAGGCTGACCGACGAGTAAGAGATGTT
>CAZIIP010000276.1:0-5097 GCA_964539455.1 uncultured Rhodothermales bacterium | reverse complement strand
ACCATCGGTGCTCTCAACAATGCCGCAACAGAGGATTGCTCCCCCATCGGCACCCAAATGGAGGTAACGGACTACAGCGCGTGGGGACCTACGGATGACGGCCGAATTAAACCGGAATTTGTCGCACCGGGAGCCGGTGTTTTCATGGCCACCTATTCGACCTCAAATCCGAACGGATACGTCTGCCACACGTTGGGCGGCACTTCGTTTTCCGCTCCCGTGATTGCCGGGGGTATCACGCTCATCAATGGTCTTCAGGACCTGCTCCACGATGAAAACGCGGATTTGCCTCCGGTGCGCTTCGCCGCTACCTGGAAGGCTCTTCTTGCTTCAACGGCTAACGATATGGGACCTCCCGATCCAGATTATGCCTACGGCTTCGGGCGACCCGACCTTGCAACCGCCGCCACACTGCTCGACGAAGACGCTGCAGCAGGTAGCAACCGGTTGGTCGTTGAAGATACGCTCGCCCAGCACACGACCTATCAGCGCACGTTCTTTCCCGTACCGGGTGAGACCCTTTCCGTAGCCGTCTCGTGGACGGATCCACCCGGCAGTCCGATATCACGATCTGAGCCGCCGGCACAGTGGCTGGACAGGCACGATATTCCGATGCTCGTGAACGATCTTGAACTCACCCTGACAGACACTTCCGGGACCATCCACTATCCCTGGTCGCTCGACCCGCTCTCCCCTTCCCTGCCCGCCGACAACTCGGGAGCGAACCATGTAGACAATCTGGAACTTGTGGACGTCAAAAGTCCGCTGAACGCTCCTTATACCGCAATGGTCGCTCATAGCGGTACGTTGGAAAACGGCAACCAGGCATTTTCCCTCGTCGCCGACGGCGCGTATCCGTGTGGGACCTTGCTCGATTTGAAAAAAGGATGGAACCTGGTTTCCTTTGCCTGCATGCCCGCAGACTCATCACGGTCCGGTCTTATTCCCGAAGCATTGGAGCTATATCATTTTGACGGGGCCATGACCGAAACGACGCTGCTCAGCAGTGGCGTCGGCTACTGGGCCAAGGTCACAGCACCCGTTACGCGGTCAGTCGGCTCTTTTCATCGACCTGCCAACACCCGGTCCGTAGTTGAAGGCTGGAATCTCATCGGAGGCTTCGACGAAAACGTTTCGGTTGACGACCTCGTGTTGTCCGACGGACTCACACTGTCGTCAGAACTCCTATGGTACGACCCTGCTACCGCACTTCTGGTACCGGCACCGGACGACTTGCTAAGGCCCGGAAAGGCATATTGGGTCAAATGTGATGCCGCCGGTAGCATATCGTATTAGGGCCCGGCGGCCAAATATGGCAGATTGCTGACAAGTCTGCAGCGTCTTGCTGACGATTTTTCATATCCACGGCAGGCACCTCGTCCGGCCGGCAAACGAAAGCGGACGAACTGACTGACGTGGCAGATTGGCATTCCGATTGCATATGAAGAAGGCAGAACTTGAATCAATCAATCTGCGGATGTTGATATCCGCACCATCGGAATGATCATGACACGCACAAGAAGCCCGTATCTGCCTGTATTCAATGACCTTCACCGGGATCTGAACCGTCTGTTTGAAAACGTTTCGGAAAACGAAGAAACCGGTCGGTCAACGTGGACGCCCCGTACGGACATTGTAGAATTCGAAGACCGATTCGAGATCCATATGGACGTACCCGGTGTGGCGCGCGATCGTATTAACCTTTCCTTTGAGGCCGACACGCTCGAGGTGTCTGGCGATCGTGATCCCGACGGAAAATCCGAAGGACGTGCATACTATCGTTGTGAATGCGCATCCGGTCCTTTCTCGCGAAAATTCCGTTTTCCAAGCCTCATCTCGGCAGGAAACATCTCCGCGAACCTAAAGGACGGCGTATTAACGATCTCGGTACCGAAGGCGGAAGAAGCCAAGGCCCGCACGATAGAAATTCGCTAATTGACGGCACGGCAGCCATTTGTCAAGGTCCCGGTCGAACATTCACGGCCGGGACCTTGTATGCCGTGTCTTTCAATGGGAGCGTAAAGGTGAAGCGGGCGCCCGTTCCCTGTTTGCTCTCAACGGCGAGTTCTCCCCCATGTGCGCGCGCAACCGCCCGGCCGATCGCCAGTCCAAGCCCCGTTCCCTTGTCCTTGCGTGTTCTGGCCGATCCACCTCTCGCGTGGCGTTCAAAAATCCCTTCCAGCGATTCAGGAGCGATTCCCTGTCCGTCATCCGCAACCGCAATCGTCAGGCATTCGTTTTCCACATAGCCGGCCAGCTTGACCTCACCGCCTCTCGGTGTGAAAGCCTCGGCATTGGACAATAGATTGGTCAACATTCGTAACAGTCTGTTTCCATTCGCTTCAATGACGGGCAACCCTTCGTCGATCCGCACCGAAAAAGTGATCCCGGCTTCCCGCATGCGGCCTTCATGAAGTCGCGCAACTTCATGAAGCAGCTCACCCACGGGAACGGGCTCTTTCTTCAGATTCGGAGGCACCGAATCCATCAGGCTCAATTCGAACAAGTCATCCACCAATTGCTGGAGCCTTTTGCCCTGGTTCATTGCGGTTTCCAGCGCCTCTGTGGCTTGCGCCTGCCGTCCCTCTCCTTGTAGTCGACGGGCTTCCTCCAGATAACCCAACATGGCTGCAAGGGGCGTCCGAAGGTCATGGCCCATGTTCGCGACCATCTCCCTTCTCAGGGTATCTACCTGACGCAGCGTGGAAATGCTGTCCCGGACGCTTGCCGCCATGCCGTTTACGGCCGCTGCAAGCCGTCCAAACTCGTCATCTGTATCAAGGCGCAGTCGTTTATCATATTCACCGCTGCCGATGGCCACGACACCCTCCGAGATACTCCTCAAAGGCCTGACGATAATCCAGGTCAAATAAGAGCCCAGAACCAGAGCCACTAGAAGCGCGATTGCAGCGACAATCCAGAGCGCTCCTACGTATCCCTCCCTCGGCACCGCCAACACAGCCGAAATCGCCTCTTCAAGTGGCGAAACCAGCAGTCCCCCAACCTGGTAGCCCGCCGCATCGTAAATGGGTGCTACGGCGTACGAATCCGCACCGTCCTGTGCGCTAAGATCCAGTTTCAGCGTATCGCGTGACAAGGCGTCCAACGCCTCCCGCACGACGGCATCATTCAGTTCTCCGAGCGAGTCCGATAAGAATCCCTGCTCACTAATGCGTGCAAGCCTCAGATCCGGATCAAACAAAAATACGGGATCGTCGAACCGCACAGCCAGATCAATCAGCAGCGTAGACGGGACACCGTCGAAACCCTCTCCGAGGCGGCCCCGGAGTTCCACGTCCTCAGCCGCCCCATCAATTTCGAGCAGCAGACTGCTCTCCACCAATTCCATACTCCTGCGGAGTGCCAGCCAGCCGCTGACTGTCACGGCCATAACGACGAGCAGTACGAGGGTACCGGTGAGAATAATAGCAAGGCGCCAAAAGACGGTCCCACGCGTCCACCTGCGATCGGAATGATGCACACCGGGGTCCAACGACGTTGATCGGCCCGTCGTATTTCTCATGGCTCCTCATCCTCGCTCTGGAACTTATAGCCGACTCCCCAAACCGTGCGAATAAACGACGGGTTGCCCGGATCCGACTCGATCTTCGCCCGCAGCCTTTGGATATGCGAATCAACCGTCCGGTCGTACCCTTCAAACTGTATGTCCCAGATACGGTCCAGCAGTTGCGATCGGGTGAAAGGTTGTCCGGGGTGCGTGGCGAGAAAAACCAGCAAATCGTATTCCCGAACGGTGAGATGTACCTCTTGCGAATCAACGGTAACCCGACGCCGCAGCGTGTCGATTACAATCGATTCGAATTCCAGGCTTTCAGCACCTTCCGTCTCAACGTCGCCGGACCATTCTTTCGTCAACCGCAGACGCCTCAATGTCGCATGCACCCTGGCAACTAATTCTTGCAGACTAAACGGTTTGGTCACATAGTCGTCGGCACCCACTTCGAGACCCACCACACGATCGAGTTCACCGGAGCGGGCGGTCAGCATGATGATGTATAGCAGGGGATGCCTGCTACGCAGTCTGCGGCATACTTCCAGCCCGTCCATTTCAGGTAGCATGATGTCCAGCAGGACAAGATCCGGGACTTGCCGCGACACGGCCGCCAGTGCCTCCGGACCGGTGCCCGCGATTTCCACGTCATAGTGTTCCTCCTCCAATCGGCCTGCCACCAGCGCTCGCAATTCCTTGTCGTCTTCAACCAGAAGAATTCTTGCCATAGCCTAATATTTGCGTCTCAGCGCTGAAATATATTCTATGCGGCGGCCGAAGCAAGCACCGGACAGATATCGTTGGCAACTCTACATAATTCTGTGACATTCATACGACCCACTTTGTCGTAGCATACTACGAAGTTTTTGCCGGTGGCGTGATTATTCGAAGACGACATATCGTATTCCTGGCGCTTTTCGGGCCGGCGACCCTTCCCGCAGCGGCGCAAGAGTGGCAGAGCAGCACGGCTTTGCTGCAGCAATGGCGCGGGATACAACAAAAAGCTCTTTCGGATGCTTCCCCGATTTCGTTTCGCGAGGAGGTCACACATACCATCGAGGGGCGCGTGCGCACGATAGAAACGCAAACGACTTCTCTCGTATCGCAGGACCGATCGGGTGAATGGCAGCGGCGCATCGAACACGCAGCACGCGACGGTAGACTGCTGAATGAGCGACAGTTGTCGATACATCGCCGTCGTGGGGGCCCCCCGCTAGGCAATTTGTCGTTTCCGGCACTTTATCCTGTTTCTTTTGATCAACCGCCCTTCGAGCAGTTTCGTCCGGCAGGTCCTCCCGTCCGTGACAGTCTGGGCACGTCGCCTGTCTTGAGGATCGAACTTTTGCCACCGGTACGTGGTCAGCGCAGGGGTTTGCTTCGCCGTCATGGGCATCGACCGTCATTGCTCGTGCTATGGTTTACACCTGAAAGAATACCGCGTCTTGTTCAAGCCCGCATTATCGCCCATCCTCCGCGGGGAGACACGCCGGCTCGACTGCATGCAACTTTTGAAGATTATCTCGGGATCGACGTGCCGGCGACCGCCAACAGCACGAAGAACGAGGCGATGTCGCTGCGTGTCAGCT
>CAZIIP010000275.1:0-5104 GCA_964539455.1 uncultured Rhodothermales bacterium | reverse complement strand
GGCAGCAGCAATCCATTCGCAGCCTGGGCAGCGATAATGAGTGTCAGCGGCGAAATACCGGATAGACCAAAAAACATGCCGCTCAGGAGCACGGAGAACCAGATCAGCCGAAATTTTGGATTTCTGTGATCGATCGACCAGTTGAATATCTCTGCAATTCCGGAAGCGGCGGCCAGGGGGGCGGTCATTGCGGAAGTGATTCCTGCACCGAAGAGTCCCAGCCCGAATAGATAACGAGCGGCCGGTCCAGCCGCGGGCTCCAGCAGAGCGGAAAAGTCGCCGATTCCCGACACCTCGTTTCCGGCCGACTGCAGGGCGGCACCCGTTCCCAGTATCGAGAAGGAAATCAGGCCGCCAATCGGCAGAAACAAGCCCATGCCCGTGAGTTCTCGCCGCCACGCCGACTTCCGGTCGGGCTCCGTCCTCCAATATCTCTTGCAGAGCGTAGGGTGAAGAAAAAGATTGTATGTCACGACCGTAGTGCCGATGAGCGCAATCACTGTGACGATACCGTCGGGCGGGATCTCGGGGATCAGCAGCCCGCGGATGACGGGACCGAGGGCCTTCGGTGTCAACATGAAAGCGGCGAGAAACAGAAGACTCATGAGTGCCACGAGGCCCGTGAAAACGCGGATCAAGGCCGTTGCGTTCAGCAGCAGGAGCAAGCCGGCGGCGACGCCCATTCCCGCAACGATCCAGGATAGTTGCAACTCACCGCCGAATATCGAAGCCAGGCCTGAGGCGGCACCGACGAGGTTGCCCATTTCGAAGGCGGCACAACCGATCCAAAGTCCCAGGACGACCAGCGAATAAACGACAATTTTGCTGATTCGCTCTTTTATCTGCAGCCGAATGGCCTCACCCAGTCCGACACCGGCCAAGATACCGGTGCCTGCAGTGAGGGATTGGAGGATGAAGACGGAGGCGGTCGAAAAAACGAGTACCCAGCCCAAAGAATACCCGAATCGCACGCCTGCGGCGGCACAAGTGAGTACCGTGCCGGGTCCGACGAAGGCCGCGACGACGGCCGAAGAAGTGCCGAGTTTCAAAGGGGAAGGGGTTATCGGGTGGAGGGGTCTAGGGGGACTGGGCTCGAGTGGCGGGTCTCTGGTTTCTCGTTTCTTTTGCGTACCAGGAGGCCGTCGGGCTTTCAGCGTAAGTTATTTATTTACAATGAATCTGTCGCAACGTCAATCGCACTTAAGTTTAATAAAAACAAAGGTAAAATTTTGCAAGTCCGACAAACTCCTAAGTGGTTGGTTTCTCTCCCAAACGAAGATTGTGGATTATAACAACCGAGTCAACCCTGCAGCGAGAAGGTAGACAGCTCTCTCAAAAGAGGATCCAGCTTCAAATGAAACGACCGAATTACAGAAACCCGAAACCCGAACCTGAAACCCTGCATTCCAATCTTCGAACCATTCGACCCGGCAGCCCCGGCCCGGCAGCCCCGGCCCGGCAGCCCCAACCCGGCAGTCACGATCTTGGTAATCTCAACCCGGCAGTCACGGCCCGGTAGCCCCGGCCCGGCAGCCACGACCCGGTAGTCCCAACCCGGCAGCCACGATCTTGGTAATCCCGGCCCGGCAGCCCCAACCCGGCAGTCACGACCGGGTAGTCCCAAACCGGCAGCCACGACCCGGTAGTCCCAACCCGGCAGTCACGATCTTGGTAATCCCGGCCCGGCAGCCCCGACCCGGCAGTCACGATCTTGGTAGCTCCGGCCCGGGACCCGGCGGCTCCCGAAGCAATCAGCCCGAGACGTTTCAGCGTCCTTCCTTACGCCGTATCCTCTTCCTTAAGCCCCAGTTCCTCTGCCATGATCTCCCGCATTTTGAATTTCTGCACCTTACCGGTGATGGTTGTCGGGAATTCGTCCACCAGCCGGACATAGCGCGGGACTTTGAAGTACGCAATCCTTTCGGCACAGAATTCCTGGATCTCTTCTCCCGTAGCTTTTTCGCCCTCCCGGATTTTGACCCAGGCGCAAAGTTCCTCACCGTATTTTTCGCTGGGAACGCCGAACACCTCTACCGCCTCGACTTGCGGATGCTGATAGATGAACTCTTCGATTTCGCGGGGATAAATGTTTTCACCGCCGCGGATCACCATGTCTTTGAGCCGGCCGACGATGTTGCAGTAGCCCTGCTCGTCGATGGTTGCCATGTCTCCGGAGTGCATCCACCGTGCATCGTCGATTGATGCGGCCGTATGTTCCGGATCATTCCAGTAACCACGCATCACGCAGTATCCTCTCGTTAGCAACTCTCCGCTTACGTCCGGTGGAACGATGTTATTCTCCTCATCTACGATCTTGACTTCGGTATGGGGGAGTATACGTCCGACGGTTGATACACGCCGTTCGATGGGATCGTCGACGTGTGTCTGGAATGACAGGGGACTGGTCTCCGTCATGCCGTATCCGATTGTAATCTCAGGGACGTGCAGGTCGTGGATCACTCGTTTCATGAGCTCGATCGGACAGGGTGCGCCCGCCATAATGCCGGTTCGCAATGTGGATACGTCCGTCCGTTTCTCTTTCAGCGCCTCCAGTTCGGCGATAAACATCGTTGGAACGCCGTGCAACGCGGTGCAGCCCTCGCTCTCGATGGTATCCAACGTTTCTTCCGCATCGAATCCCTCGGAGGGAAGCACCATGGTTGCCCCGTGGGTAATGCAAACAAGTACGCCGAGTACCATACCGAAGCAGTGGTACATCGGTACCGGAATACAGAGGCGGTCCCGGGCGGAAAACTGCATGTTCACACCCGCCAGATAGGCGTTGTTCACGATGTTGTGATGCGTCAGCGTGGCGGCTTTGGGCATGCCCGTCGTGCCGCTGGTAAACTGGATGTTAATCGCGTCGTCGAACTGCAACTGCGGCGATGTCCCGGCAGTGTTTTTCCGCAGGGCCTCCATTCCCATTTTGTCCACTTCGGAATAGTTGAAGTAACCCGGAGTTTGTTCCTCTCCGAGCCGGATGAGGATTTCCAGACTGGGTACGCGCTTACTTTTCAGCGCTCCCGGTTTGGCCGACGTTACCTCCGGCAGGAGCTGCTCCAGCGTTTCGAGGTATCGGCTCTTCTTAAATGCACTTGCGGTTACAAGGGCCTTACAGCCGACCTGATTCAAGGCGTATTCGAGCTCGCCGATTCGGTAAGCGGGGTTGATGTTGACAAGGATGACGCCGATGCGGGCGGTAGCGAGCTGCACGACGATCCATTCGAAGCGATTTGGAGCCCAGATGCCGAGGCGTTCTCCCTTTTTAAGACCAAGCGCCCGCAGGCCTGCGGCAAATGTGGCGACACGGCGGTCCAATTCCGACCATGTCCACCGTATCGACTGGTGCGGGACGATCAATGCGGCCATGTCCGGTTGACGACGAACCGTTCGCTTCAGTGCTTCATCGATCGTGTCGCCCAGGAGGGGTTCGGTGGTTGCTCCCTGAACGTAACTTCTCGTTAGACGGCGGGTCTGGGTTCGGCCGAAACGTCGCGCTACGCGCTCTAATTCGCGTGGATGCTTTGTGTGGCTTTCCATTTTTTCAGACAACGTTTACCAGATAAAAAGAGGCATCCGGGCCACGCCATCCTGGGCCGACCATACATTCGAATCGTTTTCCTTCCCGGGCCGGCAAGACGGGACCGCGGAGGCAGGACATTCCTTTTTATGGTCCGGGCGGCTCAATTCATGTGATGACAGCCCCACTTTGGGTGCGGGGGATGAACCTTTTCGGCACGTAGGATCCTTCCCCACACGTAAGTAAGGAGTGCCCGTGCAGGTACATAGAGACACGGAGGATTCCGGTTTCCGGAGAGCGCCATGACACAGCATTTCCGGGGCAAAATCCGTAACCTGATCTCGCAATCATCCGGCGTGAAAAGCCCACCCAGAAAACCGATTGACAGTGACTACCAACGAGAAATCGTCCTCGCAAGCCACCACCGTCGAGGCGCTGCCGGCGTCCGCACTCTATACGCACTGTGATCCGGCGCATTTTGATTTTGAGACAACCAACGATCTTGACGCCCAACTACCGTTGATTGGGCAGGAAAGAGCCATCGCGGCCGTTGAATTCGGCATCGGAATCGAACGTGACGGTTACAACCTCTTCGTGCTGGGTGACCTGGGTGCGGGACGCAGGACCCTGGTGAGTCATTTTTTGGAGAAAGCGGCAGAGAAGCGGCCCATTCCCAATGACATTTGTTACGTCGAAAATTTCAAGGACCACAGAAAGCCCAAGGCGTTGAGCGTCGATGCGGGATCGGGCAAGGTGTTGCAGGATGACATGCATCAACTCATTCGCCACTTACTTTCGGCGCTTCCCGCCGCCTTTGAGAGTGAAGAGTATCAGTTGCAGCAGCACGCGATAACGGAGGAGTCAAAAGAGAGTCACGAGGAGCGACTCAGCGAAATCCAGAAGGAAGCGCGTGCCAAGGGGTTGGACCTGCTACGCACGCCGACCGGGTATGCGTTTGCGCCCTTCAAGGACGGTCAAGTGCTGTCACCCGATGAAGTCGGCCGGCTTTCGGAGGAGGAACAGGAGAAACTGGCGAAAATTGCAGAGGGACTCCAGGAGGAGTTGCTGAAGGTGATGCGCAGCCTGCCGCGCCGGATGCGCTCCCTGCAGGACCGTATTCACCAATTAAACCGGGATGTCGCGCATTATGCCGTTGCGGACATGATCGAGGAACTCAAGGATAAACACGAGAAGTTACCGGGAGTACCGGAATATCTGGACGAGGTGCGGGAGGATATCGTCGATCATGTACATCTGTTTCTCCAAAATGTCTCTCCGGGTAAGGAGGAACAGCCGCAGATCGTCACGCAGGACCAGAAGGCGGAATCATTTCCTCGCCGCTATAATGTGAACGTATTGGTCGACAACGGTGATGCGGAACGTGCACCGGTTGTCTACGAAGACAATCCCACGTTCGCAAATCTAATGGGGCGAATCGAACATGTTTCGCGAATGGGCACGTTGATCACGGATTACAATTTGATACGGCCGGGAGCGTTGCACCGCTCAAATGGGGGATATCTCATCCTGGATGCGCTCAAGTTGTTACGTGAACCCTACGCGTGGGAGGCACTCAAGCGTACG
>CAZIIP010000274.1:0-5118 GCA_964539455.1 uncultured Rhodothermales bacterium | reverse complement strand
AAGTAGGTGTGAACCCCGAGGTGAAAGTCGACGAGTGGACGGAAGAACAAACCCGTTCCGTCCGGCGAAAAATCGAGGACGAATATGTCCTCGAGGGTGCCCTCCGTTCCGAGGTACAGATGAACATCAAGCGGCTTATTGACATCGGCTGTTACCGCGGATTGCGCCACCGGCGCGGACTTCCGGTACGCGGCCAGCGCACACAATGCAATGCCCGCACCCGTAAAGGCCGCCGTCGGGCGGTCGCCGGCAAGAAGAAGGCACCCCGGAAATAAGCCATGCACCGGCGCTCCCGCGCTGAATTGTATACCCGCCAGGACCACAACGACCTATGGCAAAGCAGACCAAGCGAACCGCACGCATTGTTCGCCGCAAAAAAGTGAACGTCGAGCCGGATGGAAATGCATTCATTCGAGCCACGTTTAACAATGTCATTATCACCCTGACCGACACCTACGGCAACACCATCTCGTGGGCAAGCGCAGGGAAAATGGGCTTCAAGGGGAGCCGGAAAAACACACCCTACGCCGCTCAGGTCGCTTCTTCGGCCGCCGCCAAGGAAGCGCACGACCTCGGTCTGCGACGTGTGAACGTCTTCGTCAAGGGACCGGGTTCGGGACGCGAATCCGCCATTCGGGCGATCGCAACATCAGGTATCGAGGTCATGACCATTCGCGATACGACCCCGATTCCGCACAACGGATGCCGTCCGCCGAAACGCCGGCGCGTCTAATGCGCATAAAACGCCTCGTTTTGAGCACGCTTTAACCAACGATATCAGGATCAGCTTATGGCCCGCTACAGAGGCCCCAAACAGAAACTCGCTCGTCGCTTCAAGGAGCCGATTTTTGGCCCGAGCAAGGCACTGGAACGCAAACCCTATCCGCCGGGACAGCACGGTCAGTCAAGGCGCAGAAAAGAGAGCGATTATGCCGTTCAGCTTCGCGAGAAGCAGAAGGCCAAGTCAACGTACGGTCTGCTGGAAAAGCAATTCAGGAATACCTTCGAGAAAGCGGTCCGCAGACGCGGAATCACCGGTGAAAACTTGCTGCAGGTTCTGGAGTCCAGACTGGACAACGTCGTATTTCGTCTCGGTTTTGCCAGAACCCGAAGGCAGGCACGCCAGATGGTCACGCATCGCCATTTTCTGGTAAACGACAAGGTGGTGGGCATCCCCTCCTACCAGCTTCGTCCGGGCGACATCGTTGCCGTTCGGCCGCGGAGCCGCAACCTCGAAGCAATCGCCGATGCGGTTCAGTACAGCCGTCGATCCTATCCCTGGCTAGAGGTCGACAGAAACCGAATGGTTGGCAAGTATCTCGACATCCCGTCCAGGGAAGACATTCCCGAAAACATCAAGGAACAGCTCATCGTCGAGCTCTACTCCAAATAATCCAACCTGCAGTAATTGCGGCGGCTTATATGCCCTAGCACGCCGTGCACAACTTTTTTTTGCACCAAGATTAACGGAAAGCCATGGCTAGCGATTACGGAATCCAAATGCCGGACGGAGTAAAGGTCGAGGAAGTCAGTGAGACTTACGGCAGCTTTGTGGTTCAACCGCTCGAACGAGGCTACGGCGTTACGCTGGGAAACTCGTTCCGCCGCATTCTGCTCTCCTCCCTGCGAGGAGTTGCTATATCCGCCATTAAAATAGACGGGGTGCAGCACGAGTTCTCTACGATCGATGCCGTCACCGAAGATGTCGCGGACATCATTCTGAACCTGAAAGGCGTGCGGTTCAAGCAGGTTATCGATTCACCCGACATATCGGTCAGTTTTTCGATAGACGGTCCGGGAGAGTGGACGGCCGGGGACATCGCTAAGGCGACCAACGATTACGAGATCCTGAATCCGGACCATCATATTGCCACACTGGACAAAGGCGCCCATCTGGACGTCGAACTGCGACTCGGCATCGGAAGAGGTTATGTGCCCGCGGAAGAGAACAAGGAAGCGGACGACCCGATCGGCGTCATTGCCATCGACTCGGTCTTTACGCCGATTCAGAATGTCAAATACAACGTGACACCGACACGCGTCGGACAAAAAATCGACTACGAACGGCTTACGCTCGAAATCGAGACCGACGGTTCCGTGACCGCCGAAGAAGCGATCACCCAGGCTGCCGTCATTCTGCGGGACCACGTGAGCCTGTTTATCCAGGTCGACACAGAACCGCAACCGACCAAACAGGAAAAAGAGGTCGATGCAGAGGTCCAGCGCATGCGCAACCTGCTTTTGCAAAGCGTCGACGAGCTGGATTTGTCCGTCCGGGCACACAACTGCCTCAAGGCGGCAAATATCAAAACGATCGGCGATCTCGTACGCCGAGAAGAAAGCGAAATGCTGAAGTTCAGAAACTTCGGCCGGAAATCCCTGCAGGAATTGATCAACGTCCTCGAAGAGCGGAGCCTCCGCTTCGGTATGGACGTGGACAAGTACCTGGAAGAGGCCGGCTGATCGGTGGCAGTCGCGGTACGACTGCCTCGCAATGACGATCCGAGATTGATTCGATGAGACACCGCAACAAAGGATACAAGATCGGCCGGACGGCCGCACACCGCAAAGCGACACTCGCCGAGTTGTCCAACGCCCTTATTGCCCACAAGCGCATTACGACGACGTTTACGAAGGCAAAAGCGTTGCGGATGTTCGTCGAGCCCATCTTGCACAGGGCGAAAGACGACACCACGCATAACCGCAGACAGGTCTTCCGTCACCTTCGAAGCAAGGAGTCGGTCAACACGTTGTTCGATGAGATCGCTGCCCAAATTGAAGAACGACAGGGCGGTTATACCCGCGTCGTTCGATTGGGTCAGCGCCACGGGGACGGCGCCGAACTGGCGGTCATCGAGTTGGTCGACTACAACGACGTAAAACCCGAGGGTGCCAAAACGAAGGAGAAGCGCCGGCGCACGCGCCGCGGTGGTGGCGGGGGCAGAAAGTCGGCTGCCAAAACGGAAAAGGCGGCTGCCGCTGCAGCCGTCGCTCCTGAAAAGAGAGCGTCCGGCGAGGAAGCTTCAGAAGCGGAAGCCGCAGCATCGAGCGAACCGGAAGCGCCCGCTCCTCCCAATGCAAAGAAGCAGAAAACGCCGGCGGAGGAAAAGACGGAAGACGCAAAGGCAGAGACCGCCGATGAGGTGGAGCAACCGGAGCCGAAGAAGACGACGCCCAAGAAGAAGGATCAGGCGGCCGCGGCGCCAGATGAAGAAAAGGAGACCGGGCTGTCAGGCAAATCGGAAGGACCGAAGGCTCCGGACGAGAGCAAATCTGCCGAAAAGAAAGCGAAAACGGCCGCCAAGTCCGGAAAGAAGAAAGGGAAAGCGGAAAAACCCGCCGGTGCAGCAAAAGAGCCGGAAGGCGACCAGGCCGGGGAAGAGAAAGAAGACTGAACGTCGACACGGTCAGAAATACTTGTGGGGCTCCCGACCTGCCGGCAGGAGCCCCATTTTTCTGCCTGGTGCCGGGCTTCAGTATTCGGCGACCGACATCCGCATCCAGTCATCCGGTGGATAATCCTCCAGAACACTCTCCACGACGTCATTCAGTCGTCCCTTGACCCGGGCGATTACCATTTGCTCCGTATCCAGCACAATGACGAAAAGATCACGGACGTCGCCGTATCGCTCCCGGTAAAAGACCCACACCAGTTGGTCGGGTTCAACGAACTGCGTCAGCAATTCCCATTCTCCTCCGGATAGCACGTTTCGAATGCGGGCCGGAACGCGCGAGCCCGATATTGTCGGCAGCGATTTGGTGCGATACACGCCGACTTTAATCCTGCGCACACTGCGCAGATAATAGGAGGCATTTTGCGTATCGGGATCGTCTACCAGACGCGTGATCCAGCGGGCCAGACGAACGGAACCCGGTCCCAGCGACAGCACAAAGGTGCGCTCGAAATCCGCTCCCGCAATTTCCCGCTCGATCGTGCGCCGCGTATGGGCAATCTCCCGCGAGTAGATGCACCCCGCGAGCAACGGTGTCAGGACAATGATCAGTGCGAGCGGGGAGACCAGGCGATAAGTTCCAAGCATGGGAACAACAGGCTTCTTTCGGCGGACGATAAGAACGTCTCCGCAAGTAAAACGTCTACTTAATTTCGAGATCTTCCAGGGCATCGATGTCAAATCGACTGCCGATCCTGCCAATCTGTGCCGGATCGAGCGTCCCGGTAATGTTGATAAACACCGCTTCCTCTTCGTCGATGACCATCACCATCATCCCCTGTATTACGGTATCGATCTCTCTCAGATACACGTGGACGCGCTCGTCGCGCTCTCTGACGCGAATCATGATGTCCCATCCACCGGCATCGAGTTCCGCCGCCATACCTGCCGCGAGATCCTGCAGGTCCGAGACCAGACCGTCGTTCCAGAAGTCTGCGCTGTAGCCGTATACCCGTATGGCTCTCAGGCCGAGCAGCATCTCCGCCAGTTCAGGGTCTTCTCGTTCCGTTGCGGCTGCGGCCAACCGGAGAATGGCTCCCTTGATGTGGACCTCCAGCGAAGGTTCCAGATCAATTGTAGCAGGAATGACCTCCATGTCCACGTAGCCTGGATGTGATTCGAGTGCCGGTTGTGCCCAGCCTGTAGTGAATAGCCGGCTCGCAGCGCCGACTATTACAACGGCGCGCAGGGCGTTGATTGTCTTCCTGTTCATAGCTTTCGCGACGGTTTTGACCCGGAAGGGGATTTTACTTAAAAGCTGATTTCAGCGATTCATTGATCGGCGAAACCACTTGGCTGAGGACAACATCATCCCGAATGGTTACGCCGGTTTGTTTTCCGATATCACTGATGTATGCCAACGTCCATTTGACCTCCCGTACGGCCTGGTCGACTTCGTCCTGCGTGTGACCGGGAGAGGTGTCCTGATTGATCGTAAACATAATGGCGATCGCAACGACGGATGCAATAGCGACCGCGGGGCGCCATACCCTCCTCAATGCGGGTACGGCCGCATGAAAGCGTCTGAATCCGTATGCCGGTTTGCGAGCGGGCACTGTGTCAAGCACGTGTTGGACGACGTGACCGGGACACGGAGGGCCGTCGATACTTCGCAGTCCGGACTTGAGCAAGCGCGCTTTGCGGATCTCGTGGTCGCATGCCGGGT
>CAZIIP010000273.1:0-5142 GCA_964539455.1 uncultured Rhodothermales bacterium | reverse complement strand
CGACGATTTCGGCCAGGACGGCAGCCTGGTAGCCGGATCCCGTGCCGATCTCCAACACTTGCATCTCAGGCGTGAGTTCGAGCAACTGGGTCATCAGCGCTACGATATAAGGCTGCGAGATGGTCTGTCCCGATCCGATCGGCAGCGCCCGGTCGTCGTAGGCACGCAAGCGGATCGGTTCCGGAACGAACAGGTGTCGCTTGACCGACCTCATGGCATGCAGCACGTCGGCGTCGTCAATTTCCCGGGTTTCTATGTGCCGCGTCACCATGCGCTCCCGCAGAGAATCCCAAGACTGCGCGACCGACGCTGCCGGCCATGCCGCACAGGATAAAACAAGCAATGCGAGGAAGGATCTCATGGTGCTGATGGTTGGACTGTCGCGTGGCTGCTCACTAAATGGACGCACACGTTGCAATGATGTTTTGCGGCAGACGTTCTCTCGGTCCTGAAAAAACGCGTCGTCCACGCTTTGATACCAGCCGGGACTTGCAAACCTCCCTGCCAATGTTCACCTTTTAGTACATCCGCCGGCGCGGACAGGCGGGCGAAGCTGAAACGCCCATCCGCTAAACTTAACCAGGTACCGGTCATGCCTATCCATAAGCTGCGTGCTTTTCTTGACGAGCACGATGTCAAGTATGTGGTGATCAGTCATTCGCGGGCATTCACCGCCCAGGAGGTGGCCGCCTCCGCTCATATACCGGGGCGGGAGATCGCCAAGACCGTCATGGTGAAGGTGGACGGGAGAATGTCGATGGCTGTTTTGCCCGCCACCTTCCATGTCAACTTCGACATGTTGCGTGCCGCCATCGG
Source organism: uncultured Rhodothermales bacterium (assembly GCA_964539455.1). GTDB lineage: Bacteria > Bacteroidota > Rhodothermia > Rhodothermales > CAYLXM01 > CAZIIP01. The sequence goes on along the minus strand of CAZIIP010000273.1, from coordinate 4,326 downwards.
GACGGACGACGTATCGTTGGCCACGGAGACCGATTTCAAGGATATGTTCACCCAGTGTGATACGGGTGCGATGCCGCCGTTCGGTAATCTGTACGGCATGGATACCTATGTAGCCGAAGTGCTTGCCGAAGACGAGTTGATCGCATTCAATGCCGGTTCGCATACGGAACTCGTTCAAATGGCGTACAAGGACTTCGAGAAGCTCGCCAATCCGACGTTGCTCAGGTTCGCAGAGAAGGGCGGATAGCAACTCTTTGCCGCCGGCCGAATATAGGGAAACCGGGATGTGCGGCGGTTGACGGGTGGGTAGGGAAACCCGGTCCGCCAAGCCCTTTGAAGCTCCCTCGGTTCTGTCCGGATGATTGACTGACGCTGCCGTGCACGGGAACCTCTTTGTACCCGGAGCAATTCTTATAGAGTGATTGTATCCGGTGAGTGGCGGTTGGGCCAGGAAACGCAATTCGCGGGCCGTATGGCCGTTTTCCGATCGCGGGCAAGTTGATTTTGCCGATTCATTCCGCCTGGATCGCTGGAAAACGGGAAAAACTATGGCGCACAAGGTAGCTAGCATCCAAGAACGGATCGAACTCGATCACGAGCGTCTTCGCAACCAATCCAGCCGATTGCTGAAAACCCTCGAGATCAAGGTGCCGGAGCTATCCTTTCTCGATTGGAAGATGGAGATGCTCGCGCGGCTCAGGGACTACGAACATCAACTGAAAAAGCATTTCGACATCGAGGAGCAGGGCGGATTTATGGAAAGGGTGCGTCGCAGAGCTCCTCACCATGCGAGTCAGGTCGAGCGGCTCGAAAAGGAGCATGAGCATTTTCTCAGTCAACTCGACCGTTCCATTCGAATCCTGAAAGGAATCAATGCACCGTGCTCCGCCGGAATCTCCCGGGTCCAGGGCCGTATTCGAAAGCTTATCGAGCAACTCAACGACCACGAGCAGATCGAACACGAGCTTCTTCAAGACATCTATTACACGGACTACGGTTCCGGCGATTGAGCACCGTTTGTGGCTTCACCGGGAGGTGTGAGCCCGGATGGTTCGGCGGGTCTGTATGCCGGTCGTAGAGACATTTGCGTCCGCATCGTGAAAAGAGGCACGGACGGCCGGCTCCAACCGCATCCGGTGTTAATCCCGGCCACTCCGCTCCGGATTGCATTGTGCACATCCTTCGCAGGTCGTCCGCAAGGCGCATCAGACCGCAACAGACGGTTGTCGGTGTTGGAAACGTGGACGGGATCTTCACGCCGGTAACCTTGCGCATCATGTTATCCGCCGGTATTCTGCACCAACTCCACCAACGACATTTGTTATCCAGGGCATGAAAGTTGGCCTTTTCGTTCCATGTTATGTGGACCAGTTCTATCCGTCGGTAGCCCGCGCTGCGCTCGCCTGTCTCGAACGGCACGGCTGCGAGGTGGTCGTACCGCTGGACCAGACTTGCTGCGGTCAGCCGCTCGGAAATGCCGGCTATGAACGCGACTCCGTCGCCGCGCTCGAGCTGTTTGCCGAGAACTTTAAAGACGTGCCGTATATCGTCGCGCCGTCCGGGAGTTGCGTCTTGTATGTGCGCGAAAGGATCGGCGATCTGTCGCGCGACGGCAATGCTGCCCTGGTAGGCGAGCGGACTTTCGAATTGTGCGAATTCCTGAACAAGGTGCTGGGTGTGACGGATCCGCAGGTTTCGTACAAAAGAAAGGTCGGGCTCCATAATTCGTGTCACGGGTTGCGCGGACTCGGTCTCGGTATCGGCTCCGAGCGGCTCTTGCCGGAGGCGAATATCGTATACGATTTGCTTGCTGCGGTCGAGGGCATCCAGTTGGTGGATCTGAGTCGGCCGGATGAATGCTGCGGATTTGGAGGGACCTTCGCGGTCACGGAGCCGGAGATTTCCGCGCGGATGGGAATGGATCGTTTGAACGACCATGTTGAGCAGGGCGCGGCGGTTATCACGGCCACCGATATGTCATGCCTCATGCACCTCGAAGGATTGATACGGCGCAACAAACTGCCACTCGAGGTGGTCCATGTGGCAGAAATACTTGCGGGGACGGCACCATGAGCGAACGAGAAGGCGTTGGACGGAAGATTGATCATGCCGCTGCGGCCGGACGCTTCAATCGGGATGCGGAGCGGACCGGATGGCACGATCAGTCTTTGTGGTTTGTCCGCAAAAAGCGCGACAAGGCGGCATCCGCAGTGGAGAATTGGGAGGAACTGCGTGAAATCGCGTCACGGATTAAGGAGCATACGCTGGCGCATTTGGCCGATTATCTGGAAGAACTCGAAACAAACGCGCTCAATAACGGGATTGTCGTGCACTGGGCTCCGGATGCCGATGCACACAATCGCATCGTCTCGAAGATCCTCGAAGATGCAGGGGCCCGTCGATTGGTCAAGAGCAAATCGATGCTGACGGAAGAGTGCGGTCTGAATCCGTTTCTCGAGAGCAAAGGTATCGAAGTGGTCGATACCGATCTCGGCGAAAGGATCGTCCAACTCGCCGGGGTGCCTCCCAGTCACATCGTCATGCCCGCAATCCACATGAAACGGGAGGAAATCGGGGAGCTGTTTCACGAAAAGATCGGAACGGATAGGGGGGCGGTTGATCCGGTGTACCTGACGGGCGCCGCGCGCACGCACCTGAGAAAGAAATTCTTGAGTGGCGACGCCGCACTCACGGGTGTCAATTTTGCCGTAGCCGAGACGGGAGGATTTGTAGTAGTCACCAACGAGGGGAATGCCGATCTCGGCGTTCATCTTGCACCCGTCCATATCGCCAGCATGGGCATCGAAAAGGTGATCCCGCGAGCCGCCGATCTGGGCGTATTCCTCCGGCTGCTTGCCAGAAGCGCCACCGGACAGCCGATTTCCGTGTATTCGTCCCATTTCCACCGGCCACGCACTGGTCAAGAGCTTCATCTGGTCATCGTTGACAACGGTCGAACGGACCATCTCGGTCGCGGGGAATTCTGGCGCGGCTTGAAATGCATTCGTTGCGGTGCCTGTATCAATACCTGCCCGATCTACCGTCGAAGCGGCGGGCATAGCTACGGAAGCACGATTCCCGGACCCATCGGCTCGACACTGAATCCGGGAGTCGATCTGGAGCAGTATGCATCGCTACCGTTTGCCTCCACGTTGTGCGGGTCGTGCACGGAAATATGCCCGGTCAAGATCGACCTCCATCACCAGTTGTATGCATGGCGGCAATATGCTACCGAAGGTGGCAAGGACGGCCTGGCGAAACGCTGGCTCCTAAAACGGTTCGCGAGGACGATCGCCCGCCCCCGCGCGTATCGCTTTTTCGGAGGCATTGCCCGCCTTGTCCTTCGAGTCTTGCCGAACAGATGGGCCGCACCGAGATGGATGCCATGGACCAAAACGCGGGACCTACCAAAAGCACCCAAACAGAGCTTTTTAGAGTGGTACCGCACATCCGGATCAAAACGCACCGGGGAGGGATGATGAAGATAACGCATCGTCCGCCGCGACCCGCTGCCACTCTCCAAAGGCCGCTCGAGCGGCGTTTCCCTTACGCGACGGCACAGGACCAATCGAACCAATGAACGCCAGAGAGACTATTCTGCGAGCCGTTCGGGCCAGTCAACCGAAGGGACCTGCACTACCCGTCCCGCCACCGGCCGGCAAAGCGCCGCCCGACGCGGTGGAATCCTTTAAAGTATCACTTGAGGCGTCGGCCGGAAAAGTACTGTTTTTAAATACAGAAATGGATCTGGGAGAAGCTGTGAGAGAGATGTATCCGGAGAGTGAACAGGTGGCCAGTCGGGTACCGGACCTGATCCCCGGAAACGTCGACCTCGATTCGGCAGGAGATCCGCACGAGCTACAGCACATCGACGTGATGGTCTGTTGCGGTACGCTTGGGGTCGCAGAAAACGGAGCAATATGGATACCGGAGTCTGCGGTGGGACAGCGGGTGGCACCGTTCATTGCGGAACATCTGGTAGTTGTTCTCGACAAGAAAGAGATCGTATCCGATATGCACGCGGCATACGACAGGATCGCCATCGACGACGAGGGGTTTGGTGTGTTCATTGCCGGTCCGTCAAAGACGGCCGATATCGAGCAGGCACTCGTAATCGGGGCGCACGGGCCGAAGAGTTTGACGGTCGTGTTGATCGGCTAGAGACGGTGTTCGGCAGACGCTATCGGCCGGTCTCAACGGCTTCCGTCGCATCTTTTCCCTGATCGACGGCATCGTAATCCAGTTCGCTGCCGCGAAGACTGTGGGGAACCAGGTACACACCGATCATAATGATGGCGGCGATGACGACGAGGAGTCGTTGTCGAG
>CAZIIP010000272.1:0-5147 GCA_964539455.1 uncultured Rhodothermales bacterium | reverse complement strand
CCTCGAGCAGTGTGTCGCACTTTAGCGTTCGAAGCAGCAACAAGGGCGCCGGAAACTCGGGTAGTGCATCCGCCAGGCGCGTGCCGGGCGGCCAGAGGGCGTCATTGCTCGCCCGGCGGTAGTTGGCGTCCCCTTTGGAAATGACCAGTTTGGCGCCGGCAAATGCTTCGTGAAGTGTGCCGGGCAACTCGAAGAGGCCGCCACTGGTGTTCCAAAACGGGTGGGAGGTGAAAAGCAGCTTACCTTCTTCTCTGAGATCGGCGACACTGCGAGCGAGGGTTTGTCCAGCCCGGCCCCAACCGGCCATCGCCGAGAGCAGGTAATCGATGTCCTCCGGTAAAGCATCGCTGACCAGTACCGGATACTCCTTGAGATGTACGGTTACCGAAGTCGCAATTCGGGATGAAAGGAGAAAGTGACACAATAAGAGATCCATGGCCACTTCGGTACCGGCATTGTCCGCAATCAGGTGTACGACACCGGGTTCGGAGCCGAGTAGACCGGCCGCCGCCTCCTCGAAGTGATCGGTCAGCAGATGGTGATCTTCCGCTGCGGTTCCCCGCGCTTTGCTCGCCGCTATGCTCAGATCGATCCGATTGCCCCACAGACAGGCCTTCAGGTGCGCGATGAGCCGCTCGTCCAGACTGCCGGACAGGTCTGCAATGCGCCCTGTGAGTTCCCGGATGCCTTCCGACGCGAGTTCTTCCTGTTTGAAAGGCGCGAAGAGATCCCGCCGGTTTTCCCTGAACTCCGTGATTTCGACCGCCCGGCGATAGGCGAGCATCTCTGCAAAAAACCACTCCGTGTCGAGCCACGACTCCCCCTCGCGGCCTGCAAAGAACCTGTCCCAGAGCGCCGAATCGGGAATCCCGGACGCAATGCGGGGCAGCAGGGCATCTGATCGGATATCATCTGCCAGGCGCGAAAGTCCGGCTTTAATCCCCTCCGGATAATCCGGATTCCGCGTGACGGTTTCGTCGATGATTCCGGTGGCACGGGTTTCCATGGAATGTCGCGCAAAAGCGTTGCTGCCGTCCGTACGGACGGGGAAAGGGCGGGGGAAAGGCATGGGGAAGTTAGGGTGCTTGGAAGTATGGTGATCTGATGTAAACATTCGCGAACTCCACCGGATCGCCATGGTGCTGAAGGGCGATCGGTCCGCGGGCGGGTATGCCGGGCAGCACCGCGTCGCGAATAACGACCTGGCCGTTCAGTTTTACGTTGAGGACATCTCCGACGAGCCTGATCTCGAACCGATTCCATTGCCCGGGTTCGTTGTCGGCGCGGACGATCGGCGTGGCCGCTCGTCTCACCGACGCAGGCAGCGCGTCGTCCGTCCGATAGCCGTAAATCTCACCGGAGCCGACGGGCGAGCTCCAGATGTTGACCTGCGCTTTGGAGGTGCCGCGGAGATAGATACCGCTGTCTCCGGCGTCTAGCATGGGAACGGTGACGACATCTCCCTGCTCGTTCGTCATAATCGAACCGTCGGGAAGGATGACCGGCCTGTCGGCCACGACCGGGTCTCGGGGCAATCGCCAGTCGACGATCAGCTCGAAATCTTCAAACTCCTCTTCGGTCCACAGACTGGCCGACTCACCCTCCGCCGTGCTTTCGCCGTCGTAGGTCAGACGCCAGTTGTCGGCAACCCAATGCCCCTCGTTTCCCGCGACCATTTTCCAGCCGCGCAAATCAAGTCCGTTGTAGAGGGAGCGAAAGCCTTCATTTTCCCGGGCGATCACCTCGGGTGGGATCGGCGTCACGTCCAGTTCCCGGATGCGGATATTGCGGAAGTGGATCTCGCTTCCTTCCGACTCCAGACAAATATAGCCGCGCCTCGGATTGTTGTTGAACGAACGTGACACCACGGCGCCGTTTACGGCCAGCGTGAGCACGCCGTCGCGGGCCACGACCCGGTAGTGGTTCCATTCTCCCAACGGATTCATGCGCTCTTCCGTGGGATAGGATCGCATGTGACCCCGTGTCGGATCCGGATTGTCCTGAACGAGCGTCGCTCCCTGAATGGCGAACATGTCGCCCCCGTTACCGTCCATAATCTGTGTTTCTATCGCACGGGTGAAGGGTCTGCCGGTCACCGGCAAAGCGCCGGAGTGGAGAAAGAGACCTGCATTGCCTCCTTCGTAAAGATGCCTCCACTCGAGCTCCAAAACGAAGTTCTGATACATCTTCGTGGTGCGCAGGACGCCGGTCGGCGTGCCGGTGCAGACAATCATGCTGTCGCGAACCGTCCAGGTTTCCGGTGCCGTATTCACGTTTTCCCAGCCGCTCAGGTCGACACCGTTAAACAAATCGACAAATCCGTTATTCTGCGCGGCAGCAGGTCGTACAGATGCCAAAAGGAAGGCCAGCGTGAAAATCACGGTTGATATTTTTGTCTTTGACATCGGTAGTCCGGTTTGATGGGTCAGCAATATGGATGGACGAAGGCGGCTGCCGGCTACTCCAGCGGCGTTCTGCCCGGAACGGCTATGGGCCGGCCCAGGCCATCACCGAATTGCTCCTCCGGCATGGCCAGGTCAGTCTCTGTCCGGTGTACGCGGCCATTCGTCCCATGATGGCGGTCAGGGTGCTCTCCGCCACCTGCCGGCCCTCGTTGATCGGTTCACCGTTCCGGATGGCGGCAACCATTTCAGCGTACTGCAGGACGGATGGATTCGGGTTGGGTCCCTCGTAGGTATGTGGATTGGCTCCGGAGATACCCGTCTCTTGCGAGCCGAATGCCGCGCTGCCGTCGGTGCCTTGAACACGGGTATACGATCGATGTGCATAGTCGTCGATCTGGGTACCGAGATAGCCCACGCGCACGTCGTTCGGATATTCATACTCCACCGAAAAATGATCGAAGCCGTTTCCGTATTCGTAGCCCGTCCGTGCCTGACGCCCGCCTACTCCGATACACCGCACCGGATGCGCGTCCATAATCCAGTTCATGACGTCGAGATTGTGCACGTGCATCTCGACGATAAAATCTCCAGACAACCACGTCCAGAACAGCCATCTTCGGATCTCATACTCCCGGTCGGTCCACGCGGACTTCTGAACACGCTCGTTGCTCCGCCATGTACGCATCGCCCCTCCGGCACGCACGCACTGCCCCGCCAGAATCGAACCGACGGCACCGTCGTGGATGCGACCGATCAGGTCGCGGTAGGCCGCCCGTCGTCTTGTCTGTGTGCCCGCAACAAGGGTGAGACTCTTCTCTCCGGCGATCTCGGCTGACCGGAGGACCGATCGCACGCCAATGGGATCTACGGCAATGGGCTTTTCCATGAACACATGCTTGCCGGCCTCGACCGCAGCCCGCAGGTGTTTGGGCCGGAACTGCGGGGGAGAGGCGAGAATCACCATATCGACATCGGCCGCAATCACCTTCTCATAAGCGTCGAAACCGAGGTACGTCGTTTCCGGCGTCACTTTGTAAATCTCCGAAACGGGCAAATCACGACGTTGCAGATTCGATGTGATCCGCTCGGAGGCCTGCTCGAGGTGATCCGGGAGCAAATCGCCCATGGCGACCAGCTCGATCCCTTCCGCGGCATCCGCACAATCGATGATTCCGGCTCCCGTTCCGCGGCCCCCGCAGCCGATGAGTCCAACCCGAAGGGATTGGCGCGCGCCACCATGCAGGTATCCATGTTGCAGCAGGGCCGCCCCCAGTCCGGCCATCGTCGTTTTTTGGAGGAATGATCTGCGGGAAGAGGAGTTTTTTCGGGATGTTTCAGTCATCGTAGCACCTCGATCGAACGGGTAGCGAAGAACACGGCTATGGAAACGTAGGTGAGCGCGCTGAGAAAGACCACCGCGAACGAAAATAGACCAGGTCCGAGGGTGCTCGGAACGTCAAAATCGTTGCCGGTCGGTTGAAAATGCCACATCCTGCAGCAGGCACTTTATGTTCGTCTTCCCTCCGGCTTGTTCGTAGTCGACGTGAGCGATCCTTCCAAGCCGGAACTCGGTATGGAATTGCCCGGTTTTGCCCGGGCATTGGATCTGGCAGATGACAGACTTTTCGTCGGGACGTCAAGCGGCATTACGCTATATGATATTAGCGATCCGCTAAATCCGGTTGAGGAAGCCGAAATAGACCTGGAGGGCGTAGAAACCGCTGGGTATGTAGACCAGGCACCTGCCGGTCGGAGCGTGGCGTCCGCCTATCCGAATCCCTTCCGGCACAGTCTCTTTTTGCGGCTGGAGGGAGCCTCGGCAGATGATCATCACAGAATCACGGTGGTCGACATGATGGGTAGAACCATTCGGGTGCTGCATGAGGGCAGAATAAACCGGTCATTGACCGTGCAGTGGGACGGCAGGGATCAGACAGGTGCAGACACGGCACCTGGACTCTACATGATCAGAAACGAATCGTCTAGGCATGTTCAATCGCAGGGGGTGGTAAAAGTGAGATAAGGGAATCGTCCTGCCGGCGCTGCGATCGGCGAGGATCATGATAGACCACTTTTTTGCCTGTAAAAATGCGCCAGATGGCCGAGTAATTCGAGCAACAGAAACCGGCTGGATTCCGTCAGCATTTTCGTCTCGTCTTCCGACTTACCGGAAGCGGCGGTAAATACGGCGCTCTGATGCATCTCCATGACCTCCTGAGGATGCGCTGAACCGTGGGCCAGGGTTTGCGCTATCTGAAGAAGTTTGTTAGAGATATTGATCTCAGTCGCTTTCTTGTCAATCTCAGGCGCAAAGGCGATGCTTCTTGCGTACTCCGAGACCAGGCTGCGGAATGCTTCTGGATTCGAGTGCCGCCACGATTTGGTTGGCTCGACGCCGGACTTGGCGGCGGCGGAGCAGAGGTGCCGGTAGACCTGTACTTCACGTCTGTTTTCCCTTTCAACGCGCTCCTTCTCACGGCCGGTGACGATTGCATGTCGCTCGACGGCAAAATGGAGGGAGCGCGACAAGACTTCCGAACCGGTGAGACCTTTGATCAGATAGTCCTGGGCGCCGTACTTCACGGCTTCCAGTGCGACCGCTTTGTCGTCCAGACCGGTTACCACAATTACAGGGATGTATGAAACCGCATCCTTGAACTGCAAAAACGTATCGATCCCCTGGCTGTCATTGAGGCCAAGGTCGAGCAGGACGATATCCAGAGACTTTTCTTTCGCCTTGTC
>CAZIIP010000271.1:0-5155 GCA_964539455.1 uncultured Rhodothermales bacterium | reverse complement strand
CCGACTGGCGGCCGATATGCTCAAAAGGAAGTTGCCCTTCGACGAGGTACTGAATCTGCTGGCGACCGACACAAGCAGCAAGTCCCTTCGCCAGATGATTCGTGATCTCAACAGTGACTTGAAAGGAGGGATGGACGGGCAACATGCGTTTATGAAACACCAGCACATTTTGGGCAAATTTGCTGCCTACATGCTGGGACTCGCCTCCAACAGCGGCAACATGGCCGAAATGTTCGAGGCGACCGCCAAATACCTGGAGCGAAAGAACGAGTTTAATAAACAGGTCCGCGCTGCACTCATCACACCGGCCATAACACTGCTTGCCGCCCTCGGCGTATTTGTTTGGTTTATCTGGGCGTTGATTCCGGATATGATGGACTTGTTCCTTGGTTTTGAGGTCAGAATACCGCCGTTTACACGGGCGTCACTGGCATTTGCCGGGTTTATGGACGCCAACTACTGGTGGCTCCTGCCCACCATCATAGGTGTTATTGTCGTATTTATTGCTGCGGGACGGACGACACGCGGCCGTTTCCTGATCCACAAATACATGATCAGGCTGCCCGTGATCGGCGACCTGCTCCACAAGTTGAATCTGGAGACCTTCTGCCGCGTGTTCGGAGTGATGTACAGCGGAAGTGGTGAAAACGAAGAGGTTATGAAGATTGCGGCGGAGGCGACAGGCAATACCTACTTCGAGCACCAGGTAAAGACCATCACCGTTCCGATGATGATGGGAAAAGGGACGGATTTGATCACCAGCATGGACGCGTCCGGTGTGTTTAAACCCATGACGCTCGCACGATTCCGATCCGGCACGGAAACGGGTTCCGTCCGGAACAGCTCGGAGGAAATGGCCGATTTCTACGAAAATGAAACCAAGCTGAAACTGGCGGTGACGATTGAGTCGATCAAGACGTCGGTCGCGGTCGTCATTTCGATTCTCGTTGCCCTGTTGACCGTAGTATCGACAGAGACCGCTTTCATGATGCCGAGTGCGTCGGATATCCTTCAATCGGGCATCTGATCGATATACCAGGGAAGCAAACGGATTCATATCCATGAGTAGAAAACGGTGCGAATGCGACAGCGGTTAGAAAAATCGCACGCACTCAAACCAACCGGAGACAGGTGGGAATGCAAAGCGCTGAAGACAAATATGACGGCACGCGGCCGGAGGAGGGCAAGGAGAACGGGCAGGCCGCCTACCGGCATGACGTCATAACCGACCAGTCCGGATCCGGGGACGGAACCACGTCAGGTGACCAAAGCCGTCAGGCCGAGATAAGCACCGATGTTCAGGACCGTGTCGTCAACAGGCTGCTTCGCCAGGAGTTGGTTACGGCGATTCAGGTTCAAGAATCCTACGACGAGTGGCAAAAGCACGGATCGACGGACCTCTTCTGGCGCACGTTGGCACGCCACCCTTCCGTCGACCGCGACGCGGTTTTTGCCGAGGCGGCCAGAATATACGCCTTTCTCGAAGTAGATCTGGAGCTAACAAAGCCCGATCAGTCCTTTATAGAAAATTTATTATCGGGTGTGTCCAAAGAGCAGCAGGACCGGATGTTCATGCTGCGGCTCCTTCCTTTGGGCTACGAATTTGACCGTAGCCGGGGTGCGCAACGACTGGTTGTTGTCACCCACGATCCCGGGAGGCAGGAGGCCATTGACCTCGTTCATGAACTCGGCCTGGAGCATTTCGACCTTCGCTATGCGCCTGAATCGCGGATCGTGCCGGCCATCGAAGCGATGTTTCCCGCCCGGAACGAATACCTCGAGCGATTGGCCGAAGGAGACGACTCCCTCGACCTGGGATCAAGTTTTGACTTCGGTGACACGCAACTGGTCGATGAAGAGGCGCTCGATGCCGAAATCAACCGATCCAGCCTTATCAACCTGTTCGAGGCTTCACTGGTCGAAGCGGTGAGAATGGGCGCCTCGGACATCCATGTTTTTCCTCGGGAGCGCGAGACCAAGCTCTATTTCCGTGTGGACGGATTCCTGCAACATTGGCATACACAGGACAAGGTCCACCCCGAGGCCATGCTTGCCGTCGCAAAAGACCGCTGCCTGAACATCGACCGATTCGAAAGAGAAGCGGCACAGGACGGTTATATACAGCGAATGGTCGACGGCACGCTCATCCGATACCGCGTATCCGTTTTGCCGATAGCCTCTTCCGATAGAGGTATAAAATCAGAGAGTATCGTCATCCGTGTCCTGGATGACCGGAATGTCTTTACCGATCTGGCTCAAATCGGCTTGCTAAAGGGAGCTTTGAACCGTTTCGAAAAAGCCGTCAGCCAGCCTCAGGGCATGATCATTATGACGGGGCCCACCGGTTCGGGCAAAAGCACCACCCTCGTGGCGGCACTACACTCCGTGGTGCGTCCGGAGGTGAACACGCTGACGGTTGAGGATCCGGTGGAGTACCTGATTCCAGGCGTACGCCAGATAAAGCTCGGTCCGCGTCTCGGTCTCGAGAACGCGTTACGTTCGATTTTGCGTCATGACCCGGATATCGTGATGGTGGGTGAGATGCGCGACCGCCCGACGGCGGAGCTCGCCATCAAACTTGCAAATACGGGACACTTGACGTTCTCGACGCTGCACACGAATGACGCGCCGAGCGCGGTAAGCCGTCTTTACAAAATGGGCATCGAACCGTTTCTGATTGCTTACGCGATTAACCTCGTTGTGGCGCAGCGACTGGTCAGACAGCTTTGTCCGACGTGCAAGAAGGAGGTCGATGAACCGGACACGCTCGTAATGAAGGAGATCGGTTTCACCGACGAGGAGTGCCGCAATACAAAGTATTTTGAAGCGTCGCAAAACAGCTCATGCCCTACCTGCAAAGGCGCCGGCTACAAGGGAAGGAGGGCGATAAGCGAGGCACTGTATTTCACGCGTGCCATCAGGCACCTTATTATCACTGCAGGACAAAGCATCGACGAAGACCTCATCAGAGATACCGCCATCAAGGAGGGAATGCTGACGCTGCTGGCGTCGGCACGAGAAGTAGTGAAGCGAGGCGAAACCTCTGTAGAGGAAATCATACGCGTTACGACAGCTGACGATTAAACGAACACCGGCGAGATTGGCATGGCTCGATATGTCTAGTGCGGCAAAAGCAGACAAGTTGGGCAGCCTGTTGCGCTACATGCACAAATCGAACCCCGTGGAACCGCAAGACGAAATACTGACCGCTCCGGTCGTTGACGAGAACACCGAAGACGAATACCTGCACCCCCTCCCACCAGGGTACGTCTCGATTTTTTCGGATATCCCGGACGAATTGGAAGGGCCTGGAAGAGTCGCCGAAATCGTTCGACGGATGCAACACGTTACCCCTTCGGACCGGGCCGTCGTCAGAGAGTTCTTCAGACAACTCGTCCACAAAATGGTCGCGATCAATGCATCGGATCTCGACATGGGAGGACCGGCTTGCCAGGAACAGGTTTGGTACCGCGTGGACGGAGACAAACGACCCTATCCGGAGGTCGGGAAAATCGGGCTCAAGGAGTCGGACCTTGTGCTTTTGAGTATCCTGACCGAAGAACAGCGCGAACAACTGATGGTCCACCGTTCCGTCGATTTCGGCTACACGCTCACGGTAGATGAAACGGATTCGGCGCGTCGATATCGAACGACCATCTACTTCGAAAACCAGTGGCTGGCAGTCTGTATGCGGATGCTGGCGTGGAAACCGAGGAGTCTCGGTTCGCTCGGCTTCCATCCGCTGATCCAGCGCGGCATGTTGTTCCGCTTCGTGCGGGATGGACTGACGCTGTTCACCGGTGTAACCGGATCGGGCAAAAGTACTTCACTGGATGCGATTATCGATGCCAACAACGAGGATTTTCCAGGTCATATCCTCATTATTGCCAGGCCGATCGAATACCTCCACGAATCCAAGTTGTGTATCGTCCGGCAACGAGAGGTGGGCGTGGATGTCGACAGTTTCGTGGACGGAATGGTTCAGGGCCTCCGGCAGGATCCCGACATTGTGATGATCGGCGAAATGCGGGATCCGGAAACCATCGGTGCGGCGATGGAAATGGCCGACACCGGACACAAGGTATTCTCCACACTGCACACCGGAAGTGCGATCGAGACGGTCGAACGTATCATCGCCGAGTATCCACCTTCTGAACAAGACCGCGTACGGCACCGCCTGGCAGATGTGCTCCGATGTGTAGTGTCACAAAAGCTGCTACCACGAGAAGGTGGTGGACGGGTGCTCGCCAAGGAGGTACTTTGGATGACGCCCTCCGCGCGCGCAGCCATCAAGAATAACAATACCAACGAAATCTACCAGATGATGTGGGAGAGCAACGAGCAGGGAATGCATACGCTGGAGCAGGACCTGCTCAGATTGGTGCGAAACGGCGACGTGACGGCCAAGACAGCCCTCGGTTTTGCGAATAACAAGCGGAGACTGTTGCGGATCATGAGCTAATTCTGAAACGGAGCCAGGCGGGGTCCCCATGGCAACTACTACCAAAAAAAATACCATCCTGGGAATCGGAGTTGGAACGCGTTCCATCGATGCAGTGCTCATTGAGCGAGATGGAACACGCTACACCATCCTCGGACAGTTCACAAAAGCACGCGTGGAAGGAGAGAGCACAGGAGGAGGAGAGGGAGAAATGAACACGCTGATACCGGGTCTGAAAAGCGAGGAAGACGCGGACTACACGCTCGAAATCGGCGGACGAAAACAAGGCTCTTCCGACCTTTTCCTCGCTTCTGAGCTGGAAGACCTCGGCATCTCGGCCGTGGAGACCGGCGAACAGCCGGAGGTCGGCGCGGGCAAGACGACCCGTTCGGGCTCGCCGCGCTTTGAGACTCAATTCAACGAGATTCTCTCCGAGGCGCGTGCCGTTGCAGGCGAAATAACCTCATTGGCTATCTGTGCGTCCGCGCCCGATGTTGATTATCGCATCGTAACGCTGGATTCGGAGGCTACGGAATCCACGTTTATGCGGAAACGCTCGCGCAAAAGTGCGCTCGTCAAGAAACTTGCCACGCAATTCGGAAGCGAAGTAGACGCAGAGCGGGTGGGTTACCTGGAACTGACGGGTCCCGAGCAGCGACACCGCTACCTCACGGTCATCCGGGACGAGCGCGATGCCGTCTTGCAGACCATCCG
>CAZIIP010000270.1:0-5216 GCA_964539455.1 uncultured Rhodothermales bacterium | reverse complement strand
AGTAGTTTTTGCGGCCGCCCTGGTCTTCGGCGCAGCCGGGAATGCGTCGGCGGCTTTTAGCGCCGGCGACATCGTTCAGTACATCTACGAAGGAGACACGGATGCCGGTAAAGAATTCGGTACCGGCCTGTTCAACGTGGGAAGCCCTTTAAATCCAACCGCACTCCCTGCTGACGGGACGAAATACACTGCCGGCCAACCGGCCGCCGACCTGAGTGATTTCACTACCACAGCGTGGGATGACCTGTATGGCGGCTTTGTTTCCCAGGCCAGTGATGTAGTGCAAGGGGCTCAGCCCTGGTTAAAAGACACCACTATTGATGTCTATTTTGCCACCACGAAAAGCACGCTGCCTTCCGTCAACACCGGCGCATTTACGATTCTTTCCGGAAATGCCTCGACGTTGATCAATACCACAGGCGGCGGTGCCAAGGATAAGAGCACAACGGTTTCCTACTGGGAATCGATCGAGTTCCAATCAGGACTTGATGGCAACTACCAGGGCAACTATGCTGGTTTCAACAACATCAATCCCGCTGACGGATTCGTGAGCCTGGCGGATCTGGCGGACGGCATCGGAAGTTATGTGGATATGTATCTCTGGCAGTACAGAAGTTTTGATAAAGGTGGAACTACTACTGGAGATTATATGGAATTCGTTGGCGAAGGACCCCTTGCCCAGCTCAGAATCGGTCTCCAAGATGACGGCACCGGCGCTGCCCAGCTCTACACAGAGATCAATCCTGTTCCGGTTCCGGCGGCAGTCTGGCTGCTCGGCTCCGGCCTGCTGGGTCTGATTGGGATCCGCCGCCGCAACGCCTAACGGGGAATCCCCCTAAATCCCCCTTTTCCAAAGGGGGACTTTGAGAACGATCCAAACGATCTTAACGATCTAAACGATCTAAACGAAACAAAGGAGAAAAGTTACAATGAAAAAGCTTTTTAAGGGACTGATCGTTGGTATGGCGATCTTCGGCATGGTTTCCACCGCCGGGGCCGCCGATCTGGAAATGAACCTTTACGGGGCCTCCGCCCAGCACGAGTTCTGGAACAGCGCCATTCCAGTCTGGTTGGACACCGTCCTTAACTGCGACACTGTGACCACTGACATCACAAATCAAAAACACGGGATTTCGGAAGGAACGCTATGCGATCTTACCGCTCAGGATGCCGATACCATCACCGTGCGGTACTCCAACAAGAACTCCTCTTACGGTATCGGGACGCCCTGCGGCATGTCCAATTACGCCGGCGACACTTGTGCCGACGGCGAAACGGAGATGTGCCCCTCCGTGGGTAACTGCGGCACGCTGGCCTGTTACCCGGTTCACGTGGGTGCTTCCGACGTGGAGTTGACCTCCTTCACCCAGTCTGCGGACAAGCCGAACACCTTTACCTACGACTTTGCCAAAGAATGCCCGTCTTTTGGCAACAACAGCACGGAATTTTTGGATGCCAACTGCGACACCATTCTCGACGGCACCGCCAAGTCCGTCGTTATCCCCTTTGGTTTTTTCGCCAACAACGCCATCTCCAAGCACCGCTGCACCGCGCCGGCACCGGTGGACGCAGACGGCACCCACATGGCCTATCCCAAGTGGGGCTGGCAGTGCGACCCGACCAAGACCAATGTGGACGGTACCAACGCGGACTGTATCCCCTACTACAAGTGCGAAGACGGTGTGTGTAACGGTGGTGCGCGCGCCGGTCTGGAATGCGCCGAAGACGGTGATAATCCCGGACCTTTCGGCTGCCCCGGCACCCTGGAAACCACCCAGTGCGAAGAAATGCCGATCGACAACCTGAGCCGCCTGATGGTCCTTCAGATCTTCAGCGCCGACAACGAGCAGTGGCTCGATCGTTGGAATCAGTTCGGTCCCTGGTACCCGGATGCGGGCATCGTCCGCTGCATGCGCTGCGCCGGCTCCGGAACACACGCCACCTTCGATCTTCAGGTCTTCCGCGGAGACGCCAGTTTGATGCCGCAGAGTATTTTGGGACGGTTTTATCATCATGCCAGTTCCAGCGACCTGACCAAATGCGTCCGTGACAACGGTTGGCCCTCATCCTTTGGCCCCACCCCCTGGGCGGGTACTGAATATGACGGCGATACCCGGTTGGCCGTCGGTTACGCCGATGCCGACAAGATCTTCATGGACCAAGATTACAAAGACGTGCACATCGTCAAATACCAGGGGGTAGAGCCGGCCCGGGCGAAGATCGAGAACAACGAGTACAACTTCTGGGCCGCCCAGACCCTGTATTGGCAGAAAAGCGTGATCACAACCAGCGGCCTGGATGATCTGCTTAACAGCCTGCTGGGTGCTGCACAGGATCCTACATTCGTCGACAGCATCCAGGGCCGGAACCAGTTCTGGACCACTCCGGGCGCGATGTCCGGCCAGAAGGTGCCCAACGAGCGCGCCTACCCGACGGTGGTGCCGGGCACAGCCTACTAATAACGTCATCAACGGTCTGATCGCATTACCTAAAAATTCGCCATTGATCTGGCGGAGCGGTCGGACCAGACAACAAAACAGAAGGGCCGGGGTTTCCCGGCCCTTCTTTATTCTTACAAAATGACGACGATCCATACAGAAGCTCGAATGAATACGCAGATAATCATGAGATTCTCACAATACGCAAAGGGATTCTAAACACAGGTGTGAGACGAAGGGCGCAGGGAGTTTGGAAGTAAGGCCGTATTCACCAGGTGAAGTGCGCATTGGCGTGCGTTATTTGCCAACCAACCGATAAACAGGAGGAACTTTTTGATATGATGCCTTCAATCTCCAATCGATCTGCTTTCCTTTGCATCATGCTGGCAATCACACTATGCAGCGCCGGCTGCGCCGGGCTCACGAGAGCAGACCGGCTTGTCAAGGCCGGCGATCTGCTCGAAGTCGACTACACCTGCCGTCTGAGCGATGGTGGCATTCTCGATACGACGGTGGAAAACGTCGCCTTGGACGACGACCGGAAAAAGGCGAGGGTCTTTGAATACAGCCCGCAAGACTATCAACCGGTGCTCATGCGGGCCGGCGGCGCCGTGGCAGGCGTAGGACAAAGCGCAAGGGATCGCACCTTCAAGGGGCATATCGCTGCCCGGCTTTCGGAGAAAGTGGAAGGGCTGAGGGTAGGACAGACGCAGCGCGTGGAACTTCAGGACGCACTCATACCGGGTTTGGAAGGCGACAACCGCTATCTCACCATGGCCAGGGTTTGGCGGTATGGGAAATTTGAGACCGTGACCCGTGAGGAATTTGAAGAATCCTTTCAAAAGGCGCCGGAGATCGGCACCCGCGTATCATGGCGGGGTCCATTTACCGCACGGGTGGACAAGGTCAGCGAACATTTCGTCGGGGTGCAGCTCGAGGCCGCTCCCGGAACGGAGATGCCGAATCCGTTCGGTAAAGGGGTCATCGAAGATACGGGAGATCGATTCGAGGTTCGCGTGCAAGCCGAAGAGGGGGCCCTGGTCCGTTCCGCCAACATGCTGGGCCGAATCGTGGAGGTCGGAGACGAGCTGTTCAAGGTCGACTTCGGCTATCACTTCGGAAACGAGCCGCTTTACTGCGACGTTCAGGTGAAGGCTGCCGGCAGGGAACAAAGCGAAGCCTACGCAGCATTGGAAGCATCCGATAAAACGGGGGCCGCTGCCGATGGCATCAGCGAAGCGAAAGAAACGTCAGGTTCTGTCCCACCCCGCGGTATCGAATCCGGCCCGGCACCTCCTGCCGCTGCAGCCGTTGAGGCAGCCTCCGGGCAACCAGCCCCTGGCCCTGAAAAAGGGGAAATCGAATCCGGCAACCCGGGGATGGTCGAGGGGGGGGATCTTGTGCAGGTGCACTTCACCGCCAGGCTGGAAGAAGGCAGCCTCGTTCAGACGACCCGACATGAACTGGTAAACGACCCGCAGGTCCGAAAGGCTCCGGGATACATTCCATCGAACAATTTCGCTCCGTCGAGCCTGGTTGCCGGGGAAAGTTCCGTCTTCCCGGGCCTCGGGGATTCTCTTCTCGGAATGACGGCCGGCGAGAAAAAGACCGTTGCATTGGTGCCCGACAAGGCTTTTGGCCCCCAGGATCCAAAAAAAATAGAAACATTTGAAGCAGTCAGGCGAATTCCGCTTTTAGGGAAAGTTTCTGCGAAAGACTACCTCCAGCGGTTCGGCACCATTCCTGTGAAAGGAAAGGAGGTGCAGTTTACGCCGTACTTCAAATCCCGTGTGGTCGAGGTCAGCGAAACGCACGTCACGCTGGAAGCTTTGGCCGAGGACGGGGCCACCTTCAGCGGCGCGTACGGCGAAACAACGGTCAGCCTCGAAGGGGACGAGGCCGTCATACGGTTGGTCCCGGAGATCGGCTCATCCTTCACGGCGAACAACCGCGAAGGCAAAATCGCGGCATTCAGCGGCGACACGTTTTCAGTCGATTTCAACCCGCCTTTGGCCGGAAAAGCCATTGTGCTCGAGGTGGAGGCATTGTCGGTCACCAAGGCGGCCGAATTGGAAGGAATGAGTATTCAGTGGATCGAAGATTTTAACGAGGGGCTGGAGGAGGCCGAAAAGAAGGGCAAGCCGACGGTGCTGGTTCTATACGCGGATTGGTGCGTATACTCCAAAAAGCTTTTCAATGAAACGCTGGTCGATCCCCGGATCAAAATGTTGATAGATGAATTTGTCTGGGTGAAGATAGACTCGGACAAGGAAAAAGGAGTCGGGATTATGTTCGAGCAGAATGGATTTCCCCTGACGGTTATCCTTGACAGCCGAGGAGAAGAGCTTGGAAAAATCGACGGGTTTCGACCGGCCGACATGTTCGGAGCAGAGCTGAATAAGGCGCTCAACGGCCGGGTGGCCTCCTCGAATAGTGGGGCAAACGCTTCGTAATGAAAGAACCCCCCGGAAATGGACGGCCTTTTGCCGCCCACGCTCAGGAGCCGGAGTCATTGATTTTTCCATTTCGCTGATATAAAGTGCGCGCGTTTATTGGGTACTTGCCCGGTCCGCCGTGGGCGGATACCGGAAAGCCCGCAATTTCCGTCTCATTTTGAGTGGACAATTGCGGGCTTTTTAGCTTTTCGGGCGGGGATAAACCCCGGCCCTACCTGGTGGGACGCATGCGGGGATAAACCGCCGCCCCTACCCGGCGGAATGCGGCGGCTTTGTAGGGGCGGGCTTTACGCCCGCCCGGGTCAAAGGCATCCGAAGAAAA
>CAZIIP010000269.1:0-5229 GCA_964539455.1 uncultured Rhodothermales bacterium | reverse complement strand
TGGACGAAGCCACTAACTCATGACCCGAAAATACATCCTGACGGTTACACAACGAAAACCTCGCAAAATGGTCACACAGCCGTAGCGTGTCTTTGCAGATGTTCGCTAGTTTGGATTTACCAATCGATGAATCCGTGGTTGCACGCAGAATAGGACTTGTCATTATCATCTTCGGCCTTGCCGCCGCGGCTGTTTTTTGGCTGCTCTTCGCTCGTGGCGGCCGGAAGTGGGACGCTACAGGGACAGTTGTCGGCTTCGGTGCCGACGAGCATACCGTATTCATCGCTCACGGCGACATCCCCGGTTTGATGCCCGCTATGACCATGCCGTTTGCCGTGTCCTCTCCCGCATCGCTCGAGAAGCTGGAGGTGCAGGATAGTGTTGCATTTTCCCTGCGTATCGCCGACGGCAAAACGATAGCCGAGAACTTTCACGTGATCCGCTCCGGCAATGCCGGCAGGAGAGCACTTTACTTTCCTCACCTCCCCGATAGCGGCTCTGTGGTGCCGTCCATTTGGCTGACAGATATGAACGAAAACACCTTCAATCTCTCTACGCCAAAGACGTATGTGACGTTGTTGACGTTCATATACACCCGTTGCCCTCTTCCAGATTTTTGCCCACTCATGAGCCAAAAATTTCAGGAACTTCAGGGACCACTGATGGGCCAATTCGGACAGTCCGTTCGGCTGCTAAGCATCTCCTTCGATCCTGAATGGGATACTCCTGCGGTGCTTCGTGAGTATGCTGCGAGATATACACGCGACACGACGACGTGGCGGTTTGCCACGGGTTCGCCGGAAGAGATACGTCGCGCGACGGAATTTTTCGGCGTGACAGTTGAAACCGACGGCGTTTTCCTGGATCACAACCTTACGACGGCCCTGATAGACAGCTCCGCGGTGGTACGCGCGGTCTGGCCGGGCAATGATTGGGAACTCTCCGATGTAATCGGCGCCGTGGAGATGGTCGTCGGGATTGAGTAGCGGACAAAACGGCCCAAACGCCGTGGAGATGGTCGTCGGGCGTGAGTAGCGGACAAAACGGCCCAAACGCCGTGGAGATGGTCGTCGGGATTGGGTAGCGGACAGACGGCCCAAACGCCGTGGAGATGGTCGTCGGGATTGAGTAGCGGACAAAACGGCCCAAACGCCGTGGAGATGGTCGTCGGGCGTGAGTAGCGGACAAAACGGCCCAAACGCCGTGGAGATGGTCGTCGGGATTGGGTAGCGGACAGACGGTCCAAACGCAAAAAAAGAGGCCCGAACCTGTTTGCTCGGGCCTCTGTGCTCTCAAAAAAGTCCCCTGCGCGACAACTCCTGCTTTTGCTTTCAATATGATTGTCAAAAACGCAATCAGGAGTCTTTCATTTCCCACTGCAAGTAACGTTTCACCTCTCGGCAAAATGTCACTTGTTCCACATGCCTCTCGCACCCGAAGGCTTGATCGGCTATCGACGTGGCATGGGCCTACCGCATCGAAAGTGTGAAACTGCTGTGTAGCGCTCGGCATCACTTACGTCATGCTGACGCCACCTCGGTCACCCGAAGCTTTGTCTGCAGAACGCCCGGAACGCAAATCAGAACCTTTCGGCCGTGATTCACGGCTTCGGCGTGCCTTTCGCGTGACCTTCAGTTCAACCATCCACCGGCCTAAACCGGCTTTTCATTGTCTTGCAGCAGGTTTCCGATCACCATCCTTTAGGATCGATTTCAGACTCCTGCATACCACGCTGCAGAACGAAAAAGTCGATGTTGCCAACTGCCTCCGAAGAAGCAGATGATCATGTTCAACTTCCCGAGTGTGATGCGAATTCGAATTCGTGCCGTTTGACCGACCTTCCTTCGCCCTCGCCCACGTCCGCACCGAACACTGGCACCTCATGCAGCCATGAGAAACAGTCGCGCAAGGAACAAATGGCCGTCATCGCTGACAGCCACTACTAATAAACGCGGAAACACCAGCCATGTCAAGAATTCCCCTTACGGAATTCCCCACATTTTCCAAACGTACCGCAATACACAATGTGGATTTCATTGACCGCCGCTTCTGAACCTCACGACTGGATCGGTTCCGGAATCGCGACTCCGGCTTGCTCAGCGACTGCCAGCATCTGTTTCATGAGTGCATTCGAAAGGGGTATCCCGAAGGCCTCCCTGCGTGATTTGTGTGCGCTCTCGGGATCTCCGGGTATGATAACCGGATAATCCGGATTCACGGGAGCCGTCGCTCGAAACGTCTTCACCCACATATCCACCTCTTGCATAAAGTCTTCCGGTTCGGCAAATCCCCCAATCGTCATGGCACCAAAAAAGTGTCCGATTCCATCTCCAACATCCCGGCTTGGCCGTGATCTCCCGGCCTCGAAAGGTGGCGTGTAGGGACCCCATGCTGCGCCCGGGAGCACACCCGACAGCACATCCACGAGTGCGGAAAGGCAATATCCTTTATGACCGCCTGTCTGGCGCCCGTGTCCCAAAGGTTGAATACTGCCGCCTCTTAGTACGTCGAGTGGCGAACGGGTGGCATTGCCTGATTTGTCCATCGCCCACACCGACGGAATAGAGGCATTTTTTCGATTTGCCACCTCAATCTTTCCCAATGCCACCGTGCTCGTCGCCATATCGATGACGACGGGACCTTCCTGTTTACCCGGAAATGCAACGGCCAGGGGATTGGTGCCGAGTCGCCGCTCCGATCCCCAAAGGGGGGCTACAATGGCCGTGGAGTTGGACATTGCGATACCGATGAGATCGTGGGCGAGGCTTTCGAGCACGTAGTATCCTGCTATGCCGAAGTGGTTGGTGTTGCGCACGGCAACCCACCCCGTACCGAACGATGACGCCTTTTCAATCGCTACCCGGTTGGCAATGGGCCCGACGACGAGCCCCATTCCGTTATCGCCGTCTATCGTTGCGGTAGCATCGGATTCGACAGCGATGCCGGGTTTCGGTTGAGGATTGATCGCACCCTCCCTCAGAAGGCCGACGTAGGTATGCAGGCGCGCTATTCCGTGTGAATCAATTCCTCTGACATCGGCGAGACCCAGCACGGATGCCGCCGTTATCGCATCCTGCTCGGGAACGTTGCAGGTCATGAAAACATCCTTTGTGAACGCTTCCAGATCTTCACGGCGAAACAGCATGATGGGTAGCAAACGAATTGGCCGGGAACATGCGATTGGTAGCGAATATACGTGTCACAAACGATGGTGCGAAGTACGTTCAAAGCAGCTCCCGAAACCGGTATCCCACGCCTGTCACGGTTTCGATATACGACTCACCGATGCCCGCCCGAAGGCGACGCACATGCACATCCACCGTTCGGGGCACCACATGCACATTATCTTCCCATACTTCCTGTAATAACTGCTCCCGCGTGAAGGTCAGTCCGGCGTTGGCCGCCATGAAGTGCAGCAGTTCGAACTGCTTCTTGGGTAGAGAGATGCGCTTCGTGGTACCCTGGTGGTGCTTCTCGACGACAAACCGTTCCTTATCCACAACCAGGTCATGCACCTTCACCACCGTGGGAAGCGGTTTTCGCATCCCGCCTGAACGTCGGAGCAACGCACGTACGCGACTCAGCAACCGGCGGGGTGAGACCGGTTTTGTAAGGAAATCATCGGCGCCGGCTTCCAGGCCCCTGATTTCATCCGACTCGTCGGTC
The DNA here is from genome assembly GCA_964539455.1 of uncultured Rhodothermales bacterium. Classification (GTDB taxonomy): domain Bacteria; phylum Bacteroidota; class Rhodothermia; order Rhodothermales; family CAYLXM01; genus CAZIIP01. The sequence goes on along the minus strand of CAZIIP010000269.1, from coordinate 1,563 downwards.
AGTGCGGTCAGGATGAGGATGGGTGTATGCGCAAAGTCGGGAATGGCGCGGAGTTTTCTGCACGTTTCAATGCCGTCGACGTTCGGCATCATCACGTCGATCACGAACAAATCAGGCTTCAGATTGGGAGCAATTCGAAGCGCCTCCGAACCGTCCTGAGCCGTATTGACACGGTAGTGCGACCGCTCAAGGTTATAGCGGAGCATGTCCAGCAAATCAGGTTCGTCATCCACAAGGAGGATCGTTGCCGGCATGCGCGAGCACCGGTTTGGCTATTTCTTATAGGGCTGTGACGTGCAGGATCTGTTGAGCATTCTCCGTATGCGAGCCACTAGGAGCGCTTTTGAAATGGGCTTCCGGAGAAAGTCGTCCGCTCCGTCATCAAGCGCGGAGATCTCGTCCAGGCTCGAATGTGAGGGCATCAGTACAACGAGTGGCTTGCGTCCGGCCGTGCTGCACAAGCCTTTCCGTGCTTCGTCCCAGAAACAAATCCTTCCAACGGAGTAGGCATTTGCTTCGAACAGCAGGAGGTCGGGATCCACCTGACGCATCACACGAATTCCTTCAATCGAATCATGAGCCGATATGACGCCCCAGCCCGTATGGCTGAGCGCTTTCACGGCAAACCGCTCAATGCCGTCGGTCTCGATGATCAATATGGTACCGTCGACCTGCACAGCAGTGACATTCACCTCCAGTAAAATCGGGCATCCATATGGCGGATGGCCGGCGGGTGGCAAAAAGTGTCCGGACACGGGCCGCCCCCTCGTAAACGACCCGTGTCCGAGACGATCGGATGTGGTGTTACTTGACCAACATCATCTTGCGCGCAGACACGTACTCCGGTGTTTCTACCCGGTAGATGTACATGCCGGAGGGCAGAGACGTTGCGTCAAATGTAACGGTATGCACACCTGCTGCTTTGTCTGTGTCGAGCAGAAGCGCCACCTCACGTCCGAGCATGTCGTGCACAGACAGGCGAACCCGCTGAGCCTTTGGCAGTGCGAATTCTACGGTTGTGGACGGATTGAATGGATTGGGGTAGTTCTGGCGGAGCGCTACAGTCGCAGGCATTTCCAGGCCACTGGGACCGATGTCCGTCTCTACGAACTCGCCTTCATCGAGCGCTGTCCACCCGCCGATCCACAACTCGTTTCCGAACCCACCGATTTGTGTTGCACGGTAGAAGAAGCCGTCGCGGGGGGCAGCGGTGCGCTCGTTCGAGAATGCCGGACTGCCCGCCGCCGGACGCGGATCCAGCAGGCCGTTCGCCTCGCGGCTGATACCCCGAAGCTGCGGGTCCACATCGATGTAGTTGAGATCCACAAACGCATCGGCCACAAACTGCTCGGCAAACACGTCCGAATAGGTGTCCAGCCCCGTCCCGTTTACGTCACCGAAGCCATACCAGATGTTGTTTCCCAGCACCAGATCGCCCGCGTCCAGGCGCGAACGGCTGTCTTCCCCAGAGCTGAGGTCTTCGATCGTCACCCCTGCTCCCGCGAAGTCCGTAAAGATCGAGTTGTAGTACTTGCCTCCCGCGTTGTCGTCGATCGTCAAAGC
>CAZIIP010000268.1:0-5267 GCA_964539455.1 uncultured Rhodothermales bacterium | reverse complement strand
GCACTTTCGAATCAGGGGGAGATGCTGGTGTTGGCCGAAACCGATCACATCAAACACATCGCCGGCAGTCGCTCCGTCTTCACGTATGCGGAACTTCAGGTGTCCATCCCCGACAACCGTAGGCTGGCTGACGATCTGAAGATTCGCCGAGTAAAAAACAGGTTCGCGGTTTTCCGGACCGAAAGGACCGAACTGCTGGAGCACGCTCCAGAATCTCGGGGTCACCTCGGAGAGCAGCAGGCCTGCATCGATTTGCAACTCCGGTTGCATAAGTTCCGGCGTTGCGTCGCGCTTCACGATTTCGTTCAGCCGGTCGCGAAAGGCGGCTACATTCTCTTCAGGCAGTGACAATCCGGCGGCATACATATGCCCGCCGAACTGCGACAGCAAGTCGGAGCAAGCATCGAGCGCGGCGTAGATGTTAAGGTTGGCGATAGACCGGGCGGATCCTTTTGCTTCACCATTTTGGGTGGACAACAGAATGCTCGGCTTGTAGAAGCGCTCCACGAGTCTGGAGGCCACAATACCGATCACGCCCAGGTGCCAGTCCGGTTGATGCAGAACGATGGCGTGCTCCATGCAGGTTGCCGCGCTCTGTTCTACGAGATCAATCGCCTTCTCCATCGTCTCCTGGTCGAGTGATCTGCGCTCCCTGTTCATTGTCTCGAGCCTGGCGGCAAGTACCCGGCCGTGTTTCTCATCGTTTGTTGCGAGCAGTTCGACGGCAGTCGCGGCGCTTCCCAGTCGGCCGGCAGCGTTAATGCGGGGACCGATGGAGAAAACAATCTGTGTGGTGGAGCACCGATCGAGTTTCGTTCCGGAAACCTGTGACAGGGCCGCCAGCCCGGGCCGGGGATTCTCCTGAATTCGTCTGAGCCCCTCCAGCATTAAAACGCGGTTCTCACCAAGAATCGGCACGATGTCGCTTGCGATCGACAGAGCGACGAGGTCGAGGTATTCGAAGGCAATATCTTCCTGTAGTCCGATTTTGCGGAGGGTGGCCTGAACAAGCTTGAATCCGACGCCACAGCCCGTCAATTCCTTGAACGGATAGGGGCAGTCCGGTCGCTTCGGATCGAGCACCGCTACTGCGTCCGGTATGGTGTCGGACACCGTGTGGTGATCGCAGATAACGAGGTCGATGCCCTTTTCCCGAGCGTAGGTTGCCGGCGCATGTCCGGTGATGCCGCAGTCCAGTGCGACGATCAGTGAAGCCCGTTTTTCCAAGGCATGGTCGATGCCTTCGCAACTGAGTCCGTAGCCTTCCTTGAACCGGTCGGGAATATAAAATGAGGCATCCACGCCCATCGACCGCAGAAAGGTATTCATGAGGGCGGCCGAAGTAGTACCGTCGACATCATAGTCGCCATACACGAGTACCCGTTCTCCGGCATGTATTGCGGCTGCGAGTCTGACGGCGGCAGCCTCCATGTCCTGCATCAGGAATGGATCGTGGAGAAGCGCCAGGGTCGGACGGAAAAACTCCCGAGCCTTCTCAAACGTGGAGATGCCTCGAATGACCAGGGCACGGGCCAACGCCTGCGGCAGGTCGTTCAGTTCTTGCCCCAACCGATCGACCGAAGCCTCATCCACGATCGGTCGCCACGCCCAACGGTACTCCATAGCCGGACCTGTAAACTGCTTTCAGTTTTGATGTCGAATGTAAAGGAACCGTTCAAAGATAACCGTGCCGGTATGCAATACAAGTCCACAATCCTTACCACTACATGCGTAGCAAGAGGGGAAAAGGGCGGTCGAATACCCTTGCTGATAAGTCAATACGGCGCTGGGTATTGTATAGGTAAGACCGCCGGTCCCGTATCGCTTCATAGATCAAACCAGTCACGCAGCACCTCTCGAACGACACTTTCCGGCATTTGTTGACCGGTCCATTGAACAAATGCCGCGGAGGCCTGCGCAACAAACATGTCCAGCCCCGAAACCGTTCCGGCGCCTGCCTGCCGTGCCTGTCTCAAAAAGGCCGTTTCAGCCGGATTATAGATCAGATCGTACCAAAGTTGGCCACCGCGAATGGCCGACGGATCTTGCCAAGGGGAATGATCGCTTTCCGGCGCCATTCCAACCGGTGTACAATTCACGACGATTCGTGCTTTTGATACTGTCTCATGCGCATGGGAGAAATCGGTCCAGGCTATAGACGTTCCGGGCGCATGCGGCGCCATTTTCCGGCAGAGCGCGGCCGCCCGTTCGGATCTTCTGGCCACGACCGTTAAACCACGCACGTTTGATCCGGTAAGGAGCGCATAGACGACGGCGTGCGCGGCTCCACCCGCACCAAAAACGACGGCATCGGATCCGGCAATGGAAATGGAACGGTCTCGGAGCGGAGCGAGAAAGCCGTCGACATCCGTATTGTCTCCCACCAGTTCGAACGCACCACCTTCCGACTGCGAAGGAACGATCGTATTTACGGCGCCGACCGCGCGGGCCGCAGGTGTCAGGCGGTCCAGGAATGGGCAAATGGCCTGCTTGTGCGGGATCGTGATATTCGCGCCCGCGAAACCAATCGTACGCAAACCGTTAACGGCATGTTCGAGCTGTTCCGGCCGCACGTCGAATGCCAGGTAGACCAGATTCAGATTTGCCGCCCTGAACGCCGCGTTGTGAATCAGTGGGGAGAGGGTGTGTGAAATAGGGTGGCCCAGGACTGCCGTGAGACGCGTTCGGGCGTCGGGTCGGAACGTCGTGGAAGCAGCCGGCACAGCCTATAACCCCAGCTTTTCACGAATGAACGGATTCTCACAGAGTTCGGGATGCGAGCCGGAAAACTGCCGCCGCCTTTTCGGATTGAGTTGAAAAGAAGTCCTGAGCGCTTCGAGTCCCTGTTCGTAGCGGCCCATAGCGAGCAACAGCCTTCCAATTTTATAGAGCGTCTCGTCACAGTCAGGCTGAAGGGACAGTGCCTTGTTGAATACGGACAAGGCGTCTTGAAGTCGTCCGGCCTCAAAGAGTGTTTCGGCGTAATCGATCCAGCCGTCTCTATTGGCCGGTGCGAAACGTGTTCCCTGATCATAAGAATGAAGAGCGGCATCCATCTTGCCGAGATTGTATTCCGCATCCGCCCGTGCCAACCAATACTCTCCGGAATCCGGCTGAAGGATAAGGGCTTCCTTGAAGCAAACCAGCGCTTTCTTGCACTGCCCTAGCGCGTCGTGGCAGCAACCGGAGCCAAACCAGGCGTCCGCGTACTCCGGGTCGTGCTCGATGGTGAGGTCGTAATGGCGAAGCGCCTCTTCGTAGCGCGACATTTCTTCATATGCGGAGGCGATATTGTAGTAGGTCGGTGGATCGTCCGGCTCGAGTTCCAGGACGGCCATGTAGCTCTCTATGGCATCTTCATAGGCACCGATGCTGGCCAGTGCGTTGCCCCTGTTGTAGAATGCAGAGGCGAAATCCGGGTGAATGGCGATGGCCATGTCATAGGACTCTGCCGCGTCGTGAAAGCGTCCCATGCGGTTAAGTACGATACCGCGATTGTACCACGCATTCGCGGCATACGGGTCCAGGTCGATCTGACGGTCGTAGCACGAGAGACTCTCGGAGAGACGCCCGAGGAGGTCGCAGCAGTAGCCGAATTCGTACCAGACGTCCGGGTGTTCGGGATTGATTTCCGCACAGCGCGACAGTGCATCCACCGCTGTTTCCAGCCGCCCGAGTTTGGAGAGCGAGATTCCGCGATTAAAGTAGGCGTCATCGGACAGCGGATCGACCTGAAGTGCCAGATCATATCCGTCTAGTGCCTCATGGAGAAAACCGAGATGGTCCAGCGTGACGGCGCGATTGAGAAGCACCTCGCTATCCAACGGATTAAACTGCAAGGCGCGATCATACGCCTCGAGTGCCTCCTCGTGGCGCTCGAGATGATTGAGGAGAATGCCTCTGCGCAACCAGGCATCCGATGAACTCGAATTGGCTGACAGCATCCGATCCACGACCAACAGTGCCTTTTCAAAATCCCCGGACAGGAAATAGTAGCCGGCAATCTCTTCAAGCGTGTCGTTTTCGAAGTAGCCGTCGTCGGAAGTCTCGAGGCTCTGCTCAAAAGCGGCTACCTTGGCCTCCAGCCATTTTTCCCGTTCCGGATTCTCAAAGTCTTCCGGATCGAATTCAAATGGAACCATAGATTGGCTTTGTCGGGTGGCGGGAAGGAAATCTGTACGCAGCAGTGCCGTTGTAACATTGATTAGATTGTGCGTCGCAAAATACCTTCCGGAATTCCTGCAGCCTTATCGGTTTGTCAACTTCACCCGGCAGGATTGAGAAGGTTCCCCCCGCGCCTGCCGTGGTTTCCGTATCCGACTCAAACAGGCTGCCCACAGATTCGGAAGGATGAAAATGAACCGGAAATAGCGCATGTTCATCACCTTTGAAGGCATAGACGGAAGTGGCAAAAGCTCGCAACTGGAACTGTTGCACCGGCGACTCGAACACGCCGGCCGCGCCGTTGTTTGTCTGAGGGATCCGGGCGGCACACGCCTTTCGGAGCGTATCCGGGATCTCTTGCTGGATCCGGAAATGAACGTCGACCCGTTCGCTGAGATGTTGCTGTTCTCGGCCGCGCGCACGCAACTCGTCGTAGAGACCATCCTGCCTGCTCTGTCGGAGGGCAAAATCGTTCTTTGCGACCGTTTCTATGATTCGACTACCGCCTATCAAGGAGCAGGCAGACGGGTGGCTGACGTCGCATGGCTGACGGCATTTCATCGGCATGTCACCAGAGGTCTCGTACCTGACCGGACGTATTTTCTCCATCTACCGCTGGGGCATGCCGGTGCACGTGTGAGCAGGCGCAATGTTAATGAAGCCAGAGATCGAATGGAGCAATCCGGTAATGCCTTTTACCAGCGGGTCATACAGGGCTATCTCGAAATCGCAGAGCGGGAACCGGTACGGGTAAAGGTCATCGACGCGCTACGGGACATTGATGAGATCCATGAGGTCATTTGGCAGGATCTTGCCGCAAGGCTGCCCTGAGAGTGAGGGGCGGCATGCCTCCCCCGGAACCCCGCCTATCTGCACTCGTAGGTTCTATCAGTTGAATAAGAACAATGCCGGTCGATACCGTTACAAATATATCCTCAGAGGAAAACATCCAACTCGACGAGGTGCGAGAGGTTTTTCGTGCGTTCCTCAAAGCGAGAAATCTTCGGCAAACGCCCGAGCGATTTGCCATACTGGATGAGGTATATCGCAGTGATGGGCATTTCGATGCCGATGAGTTGTACATCCGGCTGAAAGGCAGCAAT
>CAZIIP010000267.1:0-5321 GCA_964539455.1 uncultured Rhodothermales bacterium | reverse complement strand
CCCGTGTTCCGCTCATAGACAACGTCGCAACCGGAAGCGGGTGGGGGGTTTTTTGTATAGTCGGGGTGAGGCAGGATAAGCAAGGTCAGGAGTAAGGCAATCCAGCCTTTCGTTGGTTACCGTCCCGGTCGCTTCGAAGCGTTCTATGCAGTTTCCGCCCGGTCGTCCGGTCAACACCGTCGATTCTGAAAGTAGCCCTTGGGTCGTCCACTGTTCTGACGGCACGGGATCATAGTTTCTGCGACATACCCTTCATGCTGCCCGTATGCTGCACACGGACACGCCAGGTGAGCCGGTCCGGGTTCAAATCCCCAATCGAATAGTATATTGTCGGCCCATGCGTGAGATTTGGATTCGGAAGCATACCTGAAGTGCCATGAAAAGCTATAGCAGGCGTCAGTTTCTCAGGACCGGTACCGGCGCAGTCGGCGTGTCGGCTATCGGCGGATACGTGCAGGGCTGCGGAAAAGAAACAGGTGAAGCCGTTGAGAACCTATCGGAGGTCCCGGCCGTCAAGTGGCGCTATGCCATTTGCAATGAGATCATGCATGAGGGGGATGGATGGGATTGGGAAACGCAGTGTATGAGGGCCGCGGAAATGGGTTATGAAGGCATCGAGCTGGCCCCGTATACCCTGTGTAATCATGTCAATGAGCTATCACCCGACCAGCGGAAGGAATTAAGGGCATCGGCCGAGGCCAACGGTTTGGAGATACTGGGTCTCCACTGGCTGCTCGTATCACCCGCAGGTCTGCACGCGACAACGCCGGACGACGATCTCAGAAGAAAAACCTGGGACTATGTCGCAGAATTGGGCGATTTTTGTGCCGATCTGGGCGGCAAGGTGATGATCTTCGGCTCTCCCAACCAGCGCAACCTGCTGGCGATTTCGAAGGAACAGGCATTCGCTAATTTTGCGGAAGGTTGTGCGCGGATTGCTGATCAGCTCGAAAGCCGGGGCGTTAGGTTGCTTATCGAACCGCTCATGAGTGCGGAAACGGACGTGATCAACAATCTTGCGGAAGCCACCCAGATCGTCGATGAGGTGAAGCATCCGGCCATTTCGACCATGTTTGATGCCCACCACACTGTCGACGAGCATTTGCCGATGGAGGAGGTGGTGCGCAAGTACTTTGATTACATCAAGCACATACAGATTCAGGAAATGGACGGGACCTACATGGGAAGCGGCACCGCCGTAACCGACTATGTGCCGGCCATGAGGGCCTTCAGGGATTTGGGGTACGACGGATGGGTCTCGCTGGAGGTCTTCGACTTCGAGCCGGGCGCGGAAGTGATCGCTACCCGGTCTATCGACACTCTGCGGGAGATAGAAGGGCGCCTGTAGGCCCGGCCGGCCTCTTAAGATGGTATGAACAACGGTACTGGACTCCGGGGCGACCTGCTGGTCGTCGCATGTTACGAACAACACCAAATGATCAACCAGTTGAGGTACACGCTCATGCGACTTTTCCACGCCTCCTTCCCTCTGTTGCTGCTCATTTTCGGTGCATGTACCCCTCAGGAGGACGTCCCCCTTTACGGAATCTGGGAAACCAACCTGGAAGCGATGGATGGGACTGACCCCAGAACCGAGGTAACGGCTACGTTCACCTCACCCTCCGGCGAGACCTATCGCGTCGATGCTTTCTGGGACGGTGGAAGCGTGTGGAAAGTGCGCTTCATGCCGGTCGAGCGAGGGATATGGCACTGGGAAACGCAGTCGGAGCCTGTCGCTGTAGGACTTGATGATGCCGGGGGATCATTTGAAGGTGTTGAAAATGACCGTGCTACCGCTTTCGACGTACACGGACCGATCGGGGTGTCGGATGATGGGCGATATCTGCAACATGCCGACGGTAAGCCGTTTTTCTGGTTGGGTGATACGGCATGGAATGGTGCACTGAAATCCGGCGAAGAGGGGTGGAGCAGGTATCTCGCCGACCGATCATCGAAACACTTTTCGGCGATTCAGTTTGTCTCCACCCAGTGGAGGTCCGCCGATGCCGACGCGGAAGGCCGGGCGGCATACGAAGAAGGCGATCCACTCCTGGTCAATCCGGCATTCTGGCAGCGGATGGATGACAAAGTGAAAGCTATTAATGATGCCGGGATGCTCGCCGTTCCGGTTGTTCTTTGGGGTCTGGGCAACCCGGAAGAGGTACCCGTACCCGGTCGACTGCCCGAGTCCGATGCGGTCTATCTGGCAAAGTATATTACTGCCCGTTATGGAGCCCACCACGTGGCGTGGTTCCTTGGCGGTGATGATGACTACAGCGGCGATCTGGGTGAACGATGGCGCAGGATCGGCCGGGCGGTGTACGGAGGAAGACACCATGCGCCGGTGACGTTGCATCAACGGGGCCTGCAGTGGCACTTTGACAATTTTGCGGAGGAGGACTGGCTGAATTTCCTGATCTACCAGAGCGGACATGGTGACGGCGACCAGACGCTGGCGTGGACACACTCCGGTCCGCCGTCGCGTGCCTGGGAGTCGCCACCGTACAAGCCGATCATCAACTCGGAGCCGAATTATGAGGACCATCTCGCCTATCAGTCACGGCAACCGCATTCGGCGTACAACATTCGGAGGGCCTCGTACTGGAGTTTGCTGGCGACGCCGACTGCCGGCGTCTCGTACGGAGCGCATGGGATCTGGAGTTGGGAGACGGAGACGGGTGTTCCGAAGGACCACGAGGGTACGGGCGAGGCGAAACCGTGGTTTGAGGCCGTGGATCTGTCCGGAAGTGGAGACCTGGCGGTGGCTTTCGAGATTTTCGACTCGATCGACTGGTGGGAGCTGAGGCCTGCCCCTGAAATGCTCGTTGCTCAGCCGGGTGAGGTAGATCCTGCAGCCTTCGTCTCTTCCTCAAAAACGATCGATGGCTCCCAAGCGGTGATTTATTTGCCGCTCGGCGGTGAAATTGCAATAAGAATGATGGAGGGGCTCGATTCTCCCGTCTGGATTGACCCGCGCACCGGCGCAGAAACCGAAGCGGCACTTGATGACAGCCGTTTTACGGCGCCCGATACACAAGACTGGGTGTTGATATGGAGATGAGCCCAGCGACTTCCATATCGGGCATCGGGACGCGAATCTGTACTTGGTATGACATGTTATGACAAGCAGTTGCCGTGCGACCGGGTTCCCTCGATCCGGCGTGTCGCAGCCGACCAGGCGTATACTCGAGCAGGATGCCTGATCATCGACGTTTTCAGACAATATGTGTTGTCTGCGGAACGTTAATGACACCAGATCCACCATCCTACAAAGGGCAACGTTCCGCGAAGACATGGGTCTTTATCATAGCGTTCACGATTGGATAATAGCCGCAAAAAACACTCGTCATGCCTAACGTTGCCCGGCATGTAGCTCCGGCCATCGTGATCATCCTGATGCTGCGTGTACCCATCGTAGCCCAGGATATTGCCGGCAGTGCCAACGGAGATGCCATTCTCGTTTTTATGGACTGCCAGGCGCAGAACTGCGATTTCGATCACTTCCGGAGAGAGATCAAGTGGGTGAATTGGGCGCATGACCGGGTTGACGCGGACGTGCATGTCCTTATCACCTCGCAGCGTACGGGCGGAGGAGGCTACCGGTACACGCTAGACTATATCGGCAACAATGAGCATGCCGACAGGACAAAGACGCTTTCATTCACCAGCGATCCGGATGACACCGATGCAGAGGTTCGCGACGTACTCACGAGGAGCGTCAAACTAGGACTTGTGCACTATGTGGACGGAACGTCGATCGCCGACCGGTTGGTGATCGGGTATCGGGCCCCGGAGGATGTGGATGATGAGCCGCAGGAAAACCAGTATGACCCCTGGAATCTCTGGACCTTCAGACTAAGCGCCAACGGTTCTGTTCAGGGGGAGGCGAGTCAGAGCGGGTATTCGGTCCGAAGCACCGCAACCGCCGCACGCGTCACGGAGGAGTTCAAGGTCAATATCAGCCTATCGGGGCGATACAGCAGGGACGTCTTCGAATTCAGTGAGGGTGATTCGTTTGTAAACACTTCGGAGTCCTTTTCCGGCAACGCGATGTGGGTTTGGTCGTTGTCGAACCACTGGTCGGCAGGGTGGAGTGCGGAGGGACACCGTTCGACTTTTTACAATCATCGTATCAGCACGGCTACCGGTCCGCGGATTGAATACGACATATTTCCGTACGACGAATCGACCCGGCGGTTGGTCACGTTCAGGTACGGTGTGGAGGTAGCCCGGTTTGATTATCTCGAAGAGACGGTCAATTTCAAGAAAAACGAATTTTTGACACGTCATCAACTTGCCGTCTCTGCGTCCGTTCAGCAACCCTGGGGCCGTATCCACGGATCGATCACCGGCGAGCAGTACTTCCATGACCTCGCCACGCACATCATCAACACCTTCGGCATCGTCGAGTATCGATTGTTTCGTGGCTTCAGCATCAACCTCTTCGGCAGTATTGCGCGGATAAAGGACCAGTTTTACTTACCTCGTGAGGATCTTACCGCCGAGGAAGTGCTTCTCAAGCGACAGCAGCGCGAAACCGATTTTCAATACTATATCTCGGCCGGCATCAGTTACCGTTTCGGATCGAAATTTTCCAACATCGTGAATCCGCGCATGGGCGGTGGCGGCGGACCGATTCATTTCTACAATTAGCTTCCGGCCGGTAGGTTTTCGCTGAAAGGCAGACAGGAAACGATTGACCGTTCATCACGGCCACGGCCTCCCGTGGCCTATCTGTCGGTCAGCTTCGCGGATTGTGTCGGCGTGATCCTCGCTCGTCGGTCCGGCTTCGCATCCTTATCCTCGGTCTCGATGGCCAGGCGGTAGCGGCTGCGCCGGGACAAGCTCGTCGGTCCGGCTTCGCATCCTCATCCTCGATGGCCAGGCGGTAGCGGCTGCGCCGGGAACAGCTCATCCGTCTTCTTTTTCCTCCTCGCTTGCCCGTAGGCGCTCCACGGCAGACGGACGCTGTTGTTGTTCCAGCGACGGTCGCTCGTCCCCCGGTTCCCGGCGCATGAGCGCCGACGAACCCGGACCCGTGATATACACCGTACCATCCTGGTTTATCACGCGTGCCTCTGTGTTGAAGAGCATATTTTCGTCGTAGGTCCCGGTTTGGATGTACAACCGATCCAGGGGTTGCAGCGCCCATTCACCTTCATCCACGGTGTTGAAAGGCCATGTCTGGGTCCCGTTTTCGTGTCCTGAACTGTTTGAGAGATCGACATAAATATCGTTGGTAGCGGGCGGCATGTCTCTTTCTCTACCGAACCAGACAAATTCAGGGACGACGTCGGCCCGGTTACCCCCGCCGGTAAGAC
>CAZIIP010000266.1:0-5345 GCA_964539455.1 uncultured Rhodothermales bacterium | reverse complement strand
TTGCCGCCCTCTTGCCATCCGGCAGGATCACACCCGCATGCAGGTAGCGACTGATTAGGCGTAGTACCCGCGGGTCCTCCACCCTCCGTGCCAACCGGTTCATCAGCAAGCCATGGTTCACCGTGTCGAAGAAGCTCTTCAGGTCACAGTCCACGCTGAAGCGCAGCCCATCGCGATGGGCCTGTTCCATCTCCTCCAGCGCCATCCTTGCGCTCCGCTGCGGCCGGAAACACCGGAACATGCGGCCGAAAGCCGTAGCTGTGCGCGCTGAACTGCGGCTCGAAGAGAGGTCCTATGACCTGCGCGATCGCTTGCTGAATCACCCGATCCAACACGGTGGGTATCCCCAGAGGCCGTTGGCCTCCGGTGGCTTTTGGAATCATCACCCGCAGCACCGCTGCAGGGCGATAGGTGCCCTTCTCAAGGGCTGAACGTATCCGCTCCCAGTGGTGACGGACGAACTCAGGGAATGCGTCGATGGACATGCCGTCCATTCCAGCCGCGCCCTTGTTGGCCTTAACCCGCTTCCATGCAGAAAGCATGTTTTCCCGGGATAGGATTTGCTCCAGTAGGTTGACCTGCGCCCCTCCATGCTTCCCGTCCAGCGCTTCCAGCGCCACGGCTCGTCCATTCGGATTCGCCGCCGTGGGCCGCAGGCCGGCGATTGAGGGACACCTGTCCGGTTCGGACCTTCCTCCACGGGCCTGTGGAGTACTATGCCTTCGGCTGACTCCCCGATCTGCCTGCGCTTCCGGGATCTCCCCGGATAAGAACGCGAACTGCAACTGTGCAACCTCAGCATTTACCTCCGAACCTGAACCTCGGGCGTCGGTGTGTTGTGCCACCTTACCCGGCTCGTCGGCCTTATATGCTGTTTCTGTTCGTAGGCTCACAGTTTTGAACTCCGACTTCCTTCCCGCGGTCGGTTACCCGTCCGCAGTTGCCTTCATCTAGTATTTGCCCTAAGCTTCTCAGCGTAGAGAGGTTCGCATACAGGGGACTTCAACCCCATGAGTTCGCGCCCATGCTGGGCGTACACAAGCCGATGCACGCGACGGCTTACAGGCGCGCGTGATCCGGAACGTTAGCCTTATGAATAAATTAATAACAGTAAATATCAGACGACCATAATATAGCAATTAAATTATGTTCAGACTCATTGTATTTATTTCATATCACCTCATATTCAAGAAGGAGAAATAAATGAAATTTCACACCAGTTTTTTGGTCATTTTTACTATTCTAACAATCACTTCAGTTGGTGCATCGTGCCAGTTGCCTCAAAAATCTGATTCCTCTCCTCGTTTTGTTGAGGTTCTATTGGATGATGATGGGGCGAAAAGCATATGGATGAAAACTTATGGTGATATAGATATGGATGACCAAAAGGACATAGTCGTTGGCGGTCGACGAGGTGGGGGCGTGGTAGCTTACATGGCTCCTGACTGGGAACGTAATGTTATCAACGACACTTTGGTTGTTGTTACCGATGGAGAAGTAGTCGATGTTAATAATGATGGACTGAACGATATTGTAGTGTTACTTCTGGATAGGATAGCCTGGCTCAGTGCTCCTGATTGGAAGATTCATACGGTTGATAAAAACAAGCAACACGATATTGAAGTAGCAGATTTGGACAACGACGGATTGGTTGATATAGTGACCAGAAATCAGAGTGCCTTTGGACGTGGGGATGAATTGTATATATATCAGCAAAAGCCCATGGAAGTTTGGAATAGGCAGAAGTTAAGTGTTATACACGGTGAGGGTGTTTTATTAAGAGATCTGAATGAAAATGGTAAACTGGATATTGTTATTAACAATCATTGGTATGAAAACACAGGTGATATTCAAAACTGGAAAAAGCATAAATTCACTGATTCATATACCTGGCCCCATGTTTATTTGGATGTGGCAGATATGAACAATGATGGTCGCCCTGACATTTTAATGTCTCCTGCTGAGCATATGGACGAGTCCTACAGAATTTCATGGTTTGAACATCCGAAAGATCCCACATCAATTTGGGAAGAGCATGTTCTTGTTGATTCAATTGAAGCAGTTATACATTTTATTGGAGCAGCGGATTTCAACCTGGATGGAAGAATGGATGTTATGTATGCGCATATGTTACAGGGGGCCTATCCACAGGAAGTAGCCGTCTTGTATCAGGGCAGAAAAAATGCCTGGGAAAAAGAAGTGTTAAGTAACGATGGTTCACATAGTATTGACGTATACGATTTTGATCAGGATGGAGATATAGATGCCGTGGGAGGGAATCACCAGACAAACAAACTGAAAATGTGGGTTAATCAAACGAAATAAAACCATTTCAAATATGAAAAAAAAGATCATTTTCGTTTCTCTTGCGACCGCCTGTGCTGTAATATTTGTCCTGTTATCAGGCGATAAAGTTCATAAGGAACAGTTGTCCACTGAAAATCCCGGGTTTTTTCAGAGTGATACTGAACTATACGGAGAAGACAAAACAAATAGTGAATCCAAAGCGAAATCGCCAATTACAGAATTTAAATTTACCAGGATACAGATTGATAACGACCGGCCGCCGCCACCCTCTTTCGGACTACTAGCAGGCCATATTACCAGTAAGAAGTATATGGACATTGTAGCGGGTCAGTATTTTTACAAGAATCCCGGAGGCGATATGAAAGGTGAATGGAAAAGAATTAAACTTCCCGGATTCCCGGAATTGGATGTTGTATTGATGGTGGATGTTGACGGGGATGAATACGCTGATCTCATAGGTATTCGTTTGCCTGAGGTTTATTGGCTTGAGGTCAATGATATCGAGGGAAAGTCCTGGTCGGTGCGTGCGAAAATTGGTGAAATCCCCAAAGGCCCCCACGGTACTTCTACCCAGGGATTCAATACCGGACAAATTGTTCCCGGGGGCAAACCGGAAATTATGATAGGATCAAAGGGAGTTTTTTATTTTGAGATCCCTGAGAATCCTGAGGAGGGTAACTGGCCAATGACCCGTGTATTAGCTGAATCCCCTAATTCTGAAGAAGGACTTGCTTTGGCGGATTTGAATGGTAATGGCTTACTTGACATAATTGGATGTAAGGATAAAACCCAGCGTCCCAACCCTGTAGGCTGGTATGAGAATCCCGGGGATGGAAGTGAAGACTGGACATATCACCAGATAGGTACTACAGGGTGGGTGGCTGATCGTTATCATGTTACGGATATCAACGGGAACGGGAGAAAGGATATAGTGGTGGCTGTCGCAAACGGTAACGATGATGGAGTTTACTGGTTTGAAACACCTGAAGATCCTTACCAGGCTGATTGGAAGAGACATACCATTGTGATTCAGAAACTCTGCAATAGTATGAGTATGGCGGATATGACCGGTAACCGGATAGATGATGTGATCCTGGGGCAACATTACACCACATGGGGAAATCCCCCAACAGAAACGGAGAGAAAACTCAGGATATTCACCAATGATGGATACGGAAACTTTACTGAGCATTTCGTTGACAAAGGCATTGAAAGCCACCTGGGGGCTAAGGTGTACGACCTGGATGGCGACGAACTTCTTGACATTGTAAATATCGGTTATTCTGACTTCCAGTACGTGCATATCTGGAGAAACGATTCGAAATAAAAATAAGCCATTTAAACCGGATATTGATTACATGGGTTTGGAGAGAGACAATATATCCAATTTGGGAAGTTCTGAAAAGATAACTGCGAGTTATTGTTTATTTTCTCTCTCTCTACTCATATCCGGTTCTTTTGGATTAAAGGCACAGCAAAGCAGCGAATGGTTTTACAAACCATTCAATCAGCATAGTGCCCACCACCGTTCAGTTGGTACTAAGGGCCATTTATGCCGATGAGGACCATCCTGCAGTGCAAGACTGGTTTGAGCGAAGTCAGATCAACATGAATCTGGGTACCACCCCCTGGGGGTTGTTTTTCGTTGCAGCATAAGCGGATGGCCCGGTTAAGACCGTCACAATAGGAATACAAATGACCGTAACAGTATCAGCCCTCATATTTACGTTTTTGAATGGAATAGTAATCCTTTTTCAAGCAGGACTTGCAGTCGGCATGCCGTGGGGTTCTGCATCGATGGGTGGAAAATATCCAGGTAAATATCCACCAAAAATGAGAATTGTCGCGATAATTAACATAATAATACTGGCTTTTATTGCGACAATTGTACTATCCAGGGCGGATTTACTCTTTCCAAAACTAATGCCTTTTTCAAGGATTGGTGTGTGGTTTGTTGTCGTATTTTTTAGCTTAGGAACAATAATGAATACAATTACACCTAGTAAGATTGAACGCATTTGGGCTCCAATAGCTGGAACTCAATTGATAACAAGTATAATTGTTGCAATCAGTTGAGATGTTATTAAATACAAACAACAGATTTGTTAAAAATTAAAAAACACAAAAGTTATTACGCACAATATTTTTGATGTCCTAAATAGGATAAAAACATGCCTACAAAGTCTGTAATTTTAAGACAAATTGACTTATTAGATTTTCGTAGCAATCATCAACGTAGGCCCGCGTACTTTAGGCCGGTTACCCACAGCCGTTTTAGGCGTCAGTTTTACGCATGAAGAGAGGAAGCACGACCGCTGTCTTCACAGCCGGCCTCAGCGTTGGAATGCTTGGCGGGCGCGTGGTTTGGGGCAGGTTGGGCGACCTCCATGGGTGGTCAGTTGCTCGGAGTCGTGCCAACCGAAGTCCTTCTCCCCATCCTTGCCGCAATTCCGGTCGTTTCGTCGGTGAAGATCCGGCGCCACAAACGAGGACCTCGAGGTCTGTCCTGATATGTGCTTGAGCGACAAACGCCATCGCCTAGCATGCTCGAAGCCGGGGAGATACCCATCCCCGAACTCGATAGGCATGCGCTTCGGGTGGGCCGTCGACCTCGCGCGATCGACCGAACGAACACATCGTGCTCGTTGACGGTGACCCGGCCAAAGCAGCGCTATTCCGGAACCGGGATTTATCTCAACATTTCCAATCCGAATTTCGGGCTTGTGCTTCTTTGTTCCGGAATGAGGACTCTGAGCTCCGACCTGCGGAATCCGTGTTCAGAGATGCGGAAGACATGACCCTACCCCGGCAGTGTCGTCTCGCCCATCAGGTGCATGTCAACGGCCCGGGCCGCCCCCCTGCCTTCGTTGATCGCCCAAACAACCAGTGACTGTCCCCTCCGGCAGTCTCCTGCAGCAAACAAACCCTCCGCACGCGTCGCGTACCGCCCGTATTCCGCCTCGAAATTTCCTCTCGTGTCCAGGGCGACTTCGAGATCCTGGGTCACATACGTCTCCGGACCCGTGAAGCCCATCGCC
>CAZIIP010000265.1:0-5355 GCA_964539455.1 uncultured Rhodothermales bacterium | reverse complement strand
GTCGACTCTACCGCATTGTCGACGCCCGCCGACTCGCTGTCAGACTCCACGTGGCAAGAGGTCGTCACCGAAGACGATTTACCTGCCCGGGAAAGCCGGGAGGGCGGCAAGACCATCTCCTTTTCCGCCACCGATTCATTGCTGCTGGAACTCGACGGAGAGGAGGAGGCGGTATACCTGGTGGGACAGGCGCAAATTGCGCTGGAAGGGATCGCCCTGGAAGCCCACGAAGTGGCGTTTCGGCTCGATGAATCGGAAATGCTTGCCAAGGGTCTCGAAGTCGATACCGGCATGGTAGGCCGCCCGACTTTTACCTCCGAGGGGGAGTCGTTCGCCGGAGAAT
Organism: uncultured Rhodothermales bacterium; assembly: GCA_964539455.1. GTDB lineage: Bacteria > Bacteroidota > Rhodothermia > Rhodothermales > CAYLXM01 > CAZIIP01. Next base: position 5,012 of record CAZIIP010000265.1, on the reverse strand, counting down.
CACTCGCCTACAATATCGGTTCGGGAAAAGGGCGGATCGTACAGGGCCGGACCCAAATTGCCGACGGATACCTTTTTGCAGAAGTGTCGAAATCGATGCCCGATTCGACCCTCTACGCACGGAATGCGATCTACACAACTTGTCTGGAGGACACTTCCTACTCGATTCGCACCTCACGCGTTAAAATCGTGAATGGAAAGCAGACCTACACCGGGCCGCTCCATATTCGAATTTTCAACATTCCGTTACCGTTCTGGCTGCCGTTCGGAGTGCTGCCTCCCGATACGGAAGGCAGAAAAAGCGGTCCGCTGGCACCTAACTATGGAGAGGATCCGGACAGGGGATTTTACTTACGCGATTTCGGATGGTATTTCGCCCTGAACGATTACATGGATTTCCAGACACAGTTCGGCATCTGGACACTCGGCAGCCGGCAGGTGCGACCGCGCTTCCGTTATAACAAACGATATGCGTTTTCAGGTTCGGTCACGCTCGATTGGGTGAGCAATAAACGGGGAGAGCGAGGAGACCCGGCGGAATACCGCAGGAAAGTCACCACCCGTTCTCTTAGGTGGAACCACAACCAGACCATCACGCCGACCGCCAACTTCACGGCCGACGTCAATCTGTCGTCGCGAGGCTATCTGCGTGGGGTTTCGCGCAGGTACAACGACCAGGTCCGCCAATCCGTCGAATCGAATCTGAACTTTACCAAACGCTGGTCTTCCGCCGGCACAACACTGACCGCATACGCGAGCCACCGGCAGATTCTCTCAACCGGCGAGGTCAATTCGACTCTCCCGCGGTTCAAATTCAGCCGGCGTACAACCAATCCTTTCAAACGCGCGTCCAGCGGAGGAGACGAGCGCTGGTATGAAAAGATCACGTACGCTTATACCGGCGATATCGACAACCGGTTTTCGTTCAAACCTGATACCGCACTCGCAGGTGCAGCGGAGATATCGTGGTTCGATGCACTTGTCTCCAGGCAGAAGTACGAGGAGGCCACGGGCGATACCGAGCCTTTCGAATTCAAGGCCCAACACCGGATCCCGTTGTCTGCAGCTTTCTCCGTGGAACGCATTCCATTTACCGATCGGGTATTCCGACTCAACCTGACCCCGCGTATCAACTACAACGAAAACTGGTTTGCCCGCACCGATCGCCGGAGCATCGATCCGGAGACGGGCGCGGTGCAGTCGGAAAAGGTGTCCGGTTTCAAGGCCATTCGCACCTACTCGGCCGGTTTGGGCGCGAATACGGAGTTCTATGGACTTTTTCCGCTACGGATCGGCCGGTTCGAAGGACTACGGCACGTCGTGCGACCGAACGTCAGCTTCAATCTACAGCCCGATTTCTCCAATGAGCATTGGGGCTATTACGGTTCTTACAAGGATACAACGGGATCGGAAGTGCGCTACCCGCTCGTCAGCGGCATCCCGGCGGGTCAACGGCGTCAACTGACGTTCAGCCTCAACAACGTGTTCCAGACCAAGTCCGTGCGCATCGACTCGACCGGAGAAACGCAGCGAAATACGGTTCAGCTACTGACGATGAACGTGGGCTCCAGCTACAATTTTGCGGCCGATTCGCTGCGCCTTGCTCCCGTGACACTCACTGCGAGAACACGCGTGCTGGATCGTTTCGATGTCAGTTTGAACTCCAGCTTCTCGCCGTATGTGCGGTCGGAAGAGGGCGTAAATATCGACCGGTATCTGTGGACCGAACAGGTGGTGCCGCTCCGTTTACGTTCGCTGAACTTCACTGCGCGCACGACCGTGGGCAGCGGCCGCCAAACCGGTCCGAGTCGACCCGTGGAAAGCGGCGGGGGATTGTACGGTAACAGCGATCCACGCTTTGGTGATCCGGGTTCGCCCTTCTTCGATCCGACCGCAGCTCCGGGATATGACTCCGGGATGGGATACGCCGATTTCGCCATTCCCTGGTCGCTCGATCTCGACTTTACCTACAACATCTCCCGGCTTTCTCGCCAAACTACACGGAGAGCCATTCTGAACGCAGGTTTCGACTTCAACCTGACACCTAACTGGAAGATCAGGGGCAGAACCGGCTACGATCTCGTGGAAGGAGAGGTCGTGACGACACAGATAAACGTGTTCAGAGATCTGCGCTGTTGGGAGATGTCGCTCAACTGGACGCCCTTCGGCACGTACCAGTCCTTTCAGTTCAGTTTGAATGTGAAAAGTGGTAAACTTAGAGAATATTTAAAGTTAAGGCACCCCAGGACTGATATACGAAACCGATTTGATGTCCTGCAGTAACCGGTTATGGTTTTAAGAAATGTTGAATTAATTATTTTTAAAACTATTTCGAAAGCGGTTTCATAAAGCCCGTTCTTGACACTTCTGGTATTACTTGTGGAAAAGTTTATTATTTGATTTTTGAAACTCAAAGGAATACCTTTTCGTTAAAGGCGTCGGTAATCGGTCATTCGAGATGAGACAAAGCTATACATCTCAAAGACTTCTTAAAATGACAACCGTCGACTGAGCCAACGGGCGCATCGCCCGCCTGCCTGTAGTACCAATTTTCCACCAATCTTTTTACAGGCAAGAACTACCAATAGGTTACCCTCTAAATACCAATGCGTTATATTAAAAAAAATAGCACCAATGGGCGTGAGCGCTGGAAGGTACCGAAGCTCGGGCGCAAGGAGGAAAATGTGCGCACGCAGGCCGATCGAATGATTTCCGAGCGGCTTCAGACGTCGATCGAGCAGCTTGACCTTCCGGACGTAACCAGCATATCCGTCTATGTGAAGGACGGTCTGGTGACCATCCAAGGGCTGGTGACGAGTAAAAAAGAAGTTGAATTTATTGCGGATATGGCAAAGAGAGTGGAAGGGGTACGACACGTGCTCACGCACCTTAAGGTCGTATCACCGGAGGAAATCAGGGAACTCGAAGCGGCCTAGGAGTTTGTCGGACTTGAAAAATTGCCCCTTTGTTTTTATTGAATATAAGTGCGATTAGCGTCGTGACTGGTTTGTTGTAAATAAAGAATTTACGCCGAAAGTCCGACAGCCTCCTGGAGCGGAGCTTCTCGTCTGCAAGCGGCGCACGCGTTTGTGAACCTCACGGCGGACGCGGCGTTATCCGCTCCAACGTACTACGTCAGGCGGGTCCTCACTCGCCGATCTTCCGGAAACCCGCCGTTCCGCAAAGGGATGTCAGAAAGCCATAGCGAAGCCAGATCGAGTTATAAACGCTCCAGCTTCCTGCTCAATATTCGCATCGTGTTGAATCGCGCACTCAACCGGCTATACATGAGCCGCGAGCGCAAGCGTTCCGTTACGGAGCAATTCCACAAGATGTACTACGATGCCGGAGCGATGGGTGGCACATGGAGCGAGACCTACTGGCTCGGCACGCGCGTTGCCAAATGTCCTTTCGACTTGTGGACCTACCAGGAAATACTCCAGGAGGTGCGTCCCGACCTGATTGTGGAGTGCGGTACGCTGTACGGCGGCAGTGCCGCTTACCTCGCATCGCTCTGCGACCTGCTGGATCAGGGTCGCATCCTCACCATCGATGTGATTCCCCACGACGATCGGCCACGGCACCCGCGAATCACTTACATCGAGGGATCGTCGACGGCTCCGGAAATAGTATCGCGCATTGCCGAAGAGGTTCGTGAAAAGGAAACGGTATTGGTCATCCTCGATTCCGACCACCGAAAGAAGCACGTGCTCGAGGAAATGCGATACTACGCCGATCTCGTAAGCGTGGGAAGCTATCTGGTGGTCGAGGACACGAACATCAACGGGCACCCGGTAGCCCCGGAATTCGGTCCGGGTCCGATGGAGGCTTTGGAAGCATTCCTTGCCGAAGACGACCGGTTCGAAGTTGATGAAAGCAAGGAAAAGTTCTTTCTTACCTTCAATCCGCGCGGATACCTGCGGAAAGTGAAAACCTGAAACATTGAACGGATACCGATAGAGCACGAGACATGCGCCTCAGCTCCGAAGAAGTGCGATATATCGCCCGCCTGGCCCGGCTGCGCCTGACCGAAGATGAAGTGGCCGAAATGGCCGAACAAATGGGAGAGATTCTCGCGTATGTCAATCAGTTGAATGCACTCGACACCGAGGGCGTTGAACCGATGTCGCATGTCCTGGAACTTGGCAATGTCTTCAGAAAAGATGCGTCGGATATACGGATCTCACACGAAGAGGCGCTGCTGAATGCGCCGGATACCGACGGGACAAATTTCCGCGTTCCCAAGGTGATTGAATAGCAATACGGACCGGACCGACGCATATGGCCAAGCGCAAATCGGGCGGAAAAAAAGGCGGAAGGAACAAGGGACAGGATCCGCAGAATCGGCGGCACGGCTCAACCCGCAATCAACCGGACGTGTGGCTTACACTCGGACCGGCGAAACAGCACGCGGTATGTAGCCTGATTCTGCTCGTGGTGGGCATCGGTTTTATGTCCCCACTGGTTTTCGGCCCCTCGGAAGTGGCCGGGCAGGATACGGTGCAATGGCGGGCCATGGCCGAATCCGTGCTCTCCCACAAGGAGGAAACGGGTGAGTGGACGATGTGGGCGATCAATCCCTTCGGCGGTATGCCCGCCTACATGATTACCTACCCGCACTCCGTCCCGCAGGTCGATGCGCTCGTACGTGCGACCTGGTCGCTGTGGGGCGCGGCGGTCCAGTTCCTGGTACTGCTTTTCGGCACCTACCTGCTGGTCTATTACCTCACGAAACGCCCGCTGGGGGCCACCATCGCCGCGATCGCGTTCGGACTCAGTGCATCGGTTCCCGTCTTGATTACGGTGGGCCATAACTCAAAATTCGTGGCCATTTCCTGGGCACCGTGGTTGTTGCTGACCTTTATTTATGTGCTCCGAAAGCCGCGCCTGCTGTCCGGTTTGTTGTTTGCGGCGATTCTGGCGGTCGCCTTGAGGGCCGGACACGTACAGATCGTCTACTACACAGCCTTCGCATGCGGGATTCTGTGGCTGGTTACAGGCATCTCGTCCCTC
>CAZIIP010000264.1:0-5385 GCA_964539455.1 uncultured Rhodothermales bacterium | reverse complement strand
GGAAATTCGAGTTGAAGTCGAATCCAAGTCCGATTTTGATACTCTCGTTGTCTTGAGAATCCTCTTCATATACGGTTGGTTTGGAGAATAATGCTCTCTTTGCAGGTCACTTTTTTAGATAGAGGCAAATTTCAAGTTGCGCAGCAAGGATTGACTAGCTCCTATAATTCGCTCCTGATGAACACTGGTTTGCAAACAATTCTACTGCGCTCAGTTTGACGCAATTGCTATGTCACCCAAAATCTTTTGTTGCGGCGACCACTCATTAAGAAAGATTGGCTTCGAGCCACTGACCAAAGGCCGAATGGCCAATGACATTTTGCCTGTGGACATCGTCGTGATGGGTATTGCAGAGCGTTACTAAGTTGTCTTTTTCGTTGCTGCCGCCCTTTGCATGATACTCGATGTGGTGCAATTCCAGCAAGGTCCTTGGATCGCCAGACTTTCGCATTGTAGGTGTCCATCCACAGACGCGACAGCTGAACTCGTCACGCTCCAGCACAGCGACTCGTACGTTATCCTGAATGTGACGATCATGCCTAGGAGATTGCCGGTCAGCCTCCAGCAAATAGACGCCAATAGGCAAATCCGGACGACCACTACTCCGTGTAGCTACTGGCCAACCCTCTTCAGTACGGAGTTCCCGGGTCCGTCGCCCCCACTCTGTAGCGCCATTTGCAACATACCTTAGTTCCTCGCCCGTTACCGGCTGTCCGACGTTTTCCCGTAGATACAGAAGTAAACGATCCCGAACAGACAAGTTGCGATTTCGGACTGTGTTCGCCACGTTCCAGCGATGGGCCGCATCCCGATCCTGCTCGCCTACCAGGATGTAATCATCCGTACTCATGCTACGTATGGATTCTGACGGAAGCTCGGGGCCAAACAGATCGCTGGTAGCCTCAGCCTCTTCGGTCTGCATTTCCTTGGCTGTTCTACCTGAATAGATCGGCCAACCAAATTGCACCCGGAGTTCGCGGACTCGGCGAGCGTATTCGGAGATACCTGAGACGACGCCTAACTCGTCCCCTGCGATTACTGTGAATGGATAGCGGCGCATGTAAAAAAGAATTCGGTCTCGCGCCGAACTAACCGAGTATTCGGCGATCAGGGAGCTTCCCAGGTCTCGGAGTAGGTGCATGGCAGGCACAAGAGCCTGAACCTGGGAGCGCAGGTTGTCTTCCTTGAGCCGATTCTCGAAGTTGTTGAGAAGTTCTAAAAGACGGAAGCGAAGCTCCTCTGGATCATTGGCCTGAGTTTGTCTGGCCATCTAATTTGTATTCGGTTCTGACTCAATGAAGCATCGGAGTTTCTTGCTTACTGAGTTCTCGTCGTTTAATTCGCACTCCCAAACGATTAGAACTTGCCATCCTCTCTTTATTAACGCTTCGCGATTCATGCGATCCCGTTCCACATTGGCACTCAGTTTGGCGCTCCAAAACTCTGTCCGGGAGCTAGGCCGCTTACCACGTGGGCAGTTATGGCTATGCCAAAAGCAGCCATGCACGAAGATTACCTTATGGTACTTTGGCAGCACGACGTCTGGTTCGCCCGGTAATTCAGGACTATGCAGCCGAAAACGATACCCCATTCGATGCAGCATACTGCGAACCTGCACCTCAGGCTTCGTGTTCTTGTTCTTAACTCGAGACATCACTCTCGAGCGCTGCGCCTGTGTCCACGAATCAGCCATAAGAACCAAGGGCGAATGCTGCTGTCGGCTCATGCACTGCTACATCCGACATCCGCTCTTCATCTCCCGTCAGGAGTGCATACACTGAAAGTGCAACTGCCTGGGCAAGTTGTGGCGGCACTGCGTTCCCGATTTGACGTGCAATCTCGATTTTCCTCCCTAGGAAAGTGAAGTCATCGGGGAAAGACTGCAACCTTGCAGCTTCCCGATGCGTGATTGGTCGATGTTGTTCGGGGTGTAGATATCGCCCTTTTTCAGGCTTAAAGAACTCGGTTCGGATCGTTACCGAAGGCCTGTCCCACCAGAGCCTACCGAACAAATCCGTGCCCCCGGATTCTTTTCGAATCCAGCACTTTGGTGTGATTTCAGGCGCATTCTTCTGAAGATCAAACCGATTGCCGCCGAGCGGTACGGCTCGGTATCGCTGCTTGCTCTTCTCTGTAGGATTTCGCCCAAAGTGCAAATCAAGTGGTCCTGGCTCCTCACGGATCTCAGTTCCGACCGGTTCCGGCAAATCCGCTATGGCGTCGCGCACCGTGCGCCACGGTTTCGTGTCGTCAGTATACTCTTCGAATAGGATCGCTCGCTTGTCTACTGCGCGTGAATTGTAGTGCGTCCTCTTCGGTGGGAAGGCAGCTGCGGGTGATCGCCCGCGAGCGCCAACTATGAATGCCCGATATCTTTCCTGTGGCACACCGTAGTCGGCGGCGCACAATAGAGCAGATGCCACCTCAAATCCAAGACGTTTCGCCTGCTCTCGAATCTGAAGTAACTCGGCAGAACCGAGAAGCTGGGCGACGTTTTCCATTACGAAGACGTCTGCCCCGGACATCTCGACAATCTGCATATAAGGCCGCCAGAGTTGTTTTCGGGGATCGGTGGTTCGGTTTTTATTGAGCAGGCTAAATCCTTGGCATGGTGGACCGCCTACGACTACGTCTGCTTGGGGAATTACAGTCGCATCATCCTCAAGAATATCTACGATGTCACCGCAGGTGCAATGGTCGCCGAAATTAGCATTGTAGGTGGAAGTGGCGTCCCTATTGAAGTCATTTGCCCAAACTGGTAAAAAGGCCCTTCCGCAACCGTTCCCCTTCACTCCGGTGAATCCGAGGGTCAGTCCGCCGGCACCCGCGAAAAGATCAATAAGTCGATACGGTTTTTTTATTGAGGAGTGAGGTAACATTCATTCGACGGATTTTGCAGTTGTCCCTTCGAAGAGGGAGGTCTGGATTCTTGAGTCAAGGATGACACCGTGTTTGCTCAACGTTCTCATTAGGGCGACCGCTTCTTCACGTCGCAACTCGCGCTTGTTGTGTATGGCACTACGCATTGTGTTGGGATTCAGTCTGGCCTCGATAAAGACAGCGTTCCATTTGATGACGCCCTTTAATGCAATGATTTGGTCTATAGTAATCATACGTTCATGTTCCGGATGTAGCTCGGGAGTATCTAAACAAGATTGTTGACAAAATCAACGTTTTTGTTTAAAAACATGTCGCTGTTCTTCAGGCGACACTCCCACATTATTTCATTACGATAGAGAAATAAGGGATTTGTTTTTGGATACGTCTTTTGAGTCATGGTCGGCGAAAGAAACGCGTAAAAACACGATAAGAGAGTCGGACCGTCTTACAACTCCGATGGCCTCCGATACTTCCAACGTGCCTGGACGAAATACTATCTTGGCGATATGGAAGGCGCGTGCAGTGATCCGCAGGCGGCGATAGAACGAGGTTTGCAGGTAGAAGACAAATACGACGCCCTTTGCGAGCAGCATCGCGTCGCTCTAATAGAAGAAATGATGCCATGCGGATATACCGATTTCAGCATGCATCCGGACGGTGACGTGGATCGGCGCACCAATCTGTATTTCGCCCAGACCGATGACATGGGCGAAACGTGGCGGACGGCAGAAGGGGAAATCATCGAAACCCCAATGACCGATCCCGCGGTTCCGGGGCTCGTGCACGACTACCGCGCAGACAATCGGTTGGTCTATCTCAAGGACATCGGTTTCGATTCAGAGGGCAATCCGGTGATCCTCTACATTACCAGCAGCCATCATCAGCCGGGTCCCGGCGGCGATCCACGTTGGTGGACCATCGCACACTGGAAAGGCAGCAGGTGGGTGTTTCATGAAGTCACACAGTCGACCCACAATTATGACATGGGATCGCTCTACATCGAGGCTGTTGACCGGTGGCGCATGATCGCCCCGACAGAGCCGGGACCCCAACGACACGGGACGGGGGGCGAAATCGCCATGTGGATCAGCGACAACAGGGGGCAGACATAGAGAAAGGACAGGGATATCACGCGAAACAGTCCACTCAATCATGGCTATGTGCGCAGGCCGGTGAATGCCCATCCGGATTTCTACGGTTTCTGGGCAGATGGCAGTCCGGACACGCTGTCAGCGTCAAGGTTGTATTTTACCCAAAGAAGTGGCAGTCAGGTGTGGGGACTTCCGTATAATATGCAGGAAGAGTACGCCACACCTTCAGTATTATCGCCGAATCGTGCTCGGCGAGAGGTGCAAGCAATTCGATAAGCACGAATCAACTTTGCCAACGGCAGGCTTCTTGAGGGCGAAATGTATCCGTATATCCTCATACTTCACATACTGGGCGCTACCATATGGACCGGTGGACACCTTGTACTGGCAATCACCGTGCTTCCACGCGTGTTAAGGGAAAAGTCGGTCGCAGAATTGGAGCGCTTTGAATCAGGCTACGAGCGCATAGGAATACCCGCTCTGCTGGTCCAGGTGATCACCGGCTTCTGGTTGGCATTTCAGCGGGTGCCCGAATTGGGAATGTGGTTTGACTGGAGCAATCCCTTCTCTCGGCTAATACTGTTGAAGCTCGGATTGCTCGTCCTGACGGCCATATTTGCGGTGGATGCCCGGCTACGGATCATACCGAATCTTACGGAGGAGCGCTTAGCCTCTTTGGCGTTTCACATCATCCCTGTGACGATTCTCTCAGTGTTGTTTGTCATCGTAGGTGTGTTTTTTCAAACCGGGGTTCCTTTTTGACGTCGATCGCTACGTCGTCGATCATTGATTCAAGATGCCGGTGCGGTTACATTTGCGCCACGCCATTCATCATATTTTGCAGCCGGCGTGCAAACCATGCGGGAATGAGCTCCAGTGTGAAAATAGAGATACCCAGTGATCGGAGCCATAGCCGGTGACGTTATCGGATCGATCTATGAGGCGTGGCCGATAAAAACGAAGGACTTCCCACTCTTCGACGATGCGTGTCGCTTTACCGACGATACCGTTTTAACGATTGCGGTTGCCGATGCCATTCTAACAGGAAGACCATAGATACCTTAGCAGGACCGTCCAGTCTGACAGGTTGCTACATTTTGTAGCTCACAAAAATCAACCCCAAACCGGACGGTCCCATGGGAAACATCGTCAAGCGCAACAGGAGTATCAACGGCCAACCTGTAGTTGGCATGGACGTGCACAAGGACAGCATCTCAGCCTGCGTTCGGGACACGGAATCAAACCTAATTTTAGCTGAGCGGAGGTTTGCCGCCTTGCGACCATAGCTTGAGGAAGCTCCCGACGGAAAAGTATCAGGCGTTAAACATCCGGCAGATTCTGCCGCATACAAACACGCGAACAACAGTGTGATTCACCGTCGAAGCAGCCCGGTCCGTCCCTGAACCTATATTAA
>CAZIIP010000263.1:0-5389 GCA_964539455.1 uncultured Rhodothermales bacterium | reverse complement strand
GGTATGATATCAATCCGCCGGAGGAGACGATGATGGGACCCGGATGGGCATCCACGAGTTGTCGCCATCGTTTCTCACTTTGCTCCAGGCTCCGGGCGGCTTCGTACTGTTCGAGTGCCGCCCCAAGCACGGTTGCCGCGGTACGAAGCGACCGGATTTCCGCTTTGGACCAGGTTCGAAGCAACTCGTTGGTGGCGAGACCAATGAAGCCCCACCATTTTTCTCCTACGTTAATCGGTGCGATGGTGATCGAACGGGCACGAAACGCCTTCAGGATCGCCTGTCCGGTTTTTGGAAAATCCGTAAGTCTGCCGGCAACCACCTCACCCGCACTTAGACGGTCGTACCAGTACTTGCTGTACCACTCCGAACGTCCATTTTTTTCGAGTATTTCCGAATCACCCAGAGAGCGGGTTCCGGCCCGTGTCCACTCATACGTGAGTTCTGCTCCGGGGAGATTGTCCTCAAGCTTCAAGTTTTTAAATATGTAGACCCTCCCGACGCCGGTTGCTTTGCCCAGGCGTTTCAAAAACTGATTGATCGTGTCGTTCGTGGCGTCTCCGCGAAGGAATCTTTCAGCGGCAAACGTTACGGCGGACAAAATGGCATCCCTTCTTTCGAGTCCCTCCTCCATGAGCAAGCGATCGGTCATGTCCCTTACGATGACCACCGCCTCGTCCGGCGTCGCCGGCAGAATGTGCGCATCCAGGGTGGCTGCGCGTCCGGCGATTTTTATGTCAAACCGGTGGTGAAGCGCCGTTTCTTTGTCCAGCGAAATGATGACTTTCGGCAGGATCGCTTCCGCGAGTTCCGCTCCAAGCAGGTCGTCCAGGGTACGTTCGGCACCATCCGTATCCGGGTCGCGGGCCGGTTGCTTCAACAGCCGTGAGCCGTTGGAATAGCGACAAATACCATCCCTTCCCACGGTCAGCACGCCGTCCGGCATGCGCGCGAGCACCCGCTGCAACCGGTCGTTTTCTTCCTGCAGTGCCGCAGATTTCCGGCCAAGCGACGATTGTGCAGCAAATGGAGCCTCCGGCTGCGGCATGGAAGACCATTGCCGGCCGGCTTCCTGCTTCTCTTTTGCTTCTATCGAAGGCTCTTTACCGGTTTTCATGCTACATGCGCTTGCGGTTGGTCGGCTTCCGGCCGGAGCCTGCACGTTGGAGGTACACGGGATTACCTTAATCGGCTAGCTCCCGGCATCGGTTCCATTACATGTAACATTGCCACCGGCATCGCAACCAAGAAGTGTCGCTTGGGCAAACGTGCTACCGGTGCAAACAGCCCGCTAATTGTGACGGTATCCTTTATCTGTTTCTGCAACCAAAACGAGCTTGTGATGATGAAAAAGTCGATTGTTCTCGCCGCGCTGCTGGGTCTCGGATCGTTCGTGTGGGGTTGTTCGTCGGTGGACGGCACCGATCCCTCGAACCAGGTTCAGGCACAAAACTGCAACATCGATTCCAGCCTGATATTCGACGGCGGACCGGGCAAAGACGGCATTCCCGCCCTCACAAATCCGGAATGGACCGATCCCGAGGCGGCCGATTTCATGTCGGACCACGATCGCGTGATCGGTTTGCTGGTGCAGGAGCAGCCCTATGCGATACCACACAACATTTTGTGGCACCACGAAATCGCTAATATCGACTTTCCCGGTGTCGAACTGGCGGTTTCATACTGTCCCCTTACAGGTTCGGGAATCGCCTTCGACCGCGGATCGGTCGGCGGCGCACGCTTCGGTGTTTCCGGTCTGCTCTACCGGTCCAATTTAATCATGTACGACCGCACCTCTGATGAGTCCTTGTGGGCTCAAATGTCACGCGAAGGGAGCTGCGGTGGTGCTGCCGGCACCCAACTGGCAACTTTTCCGGTTTTCGAAATGTCCTGGCGAGGCTGGCGGACGTTGTATCCCGATACGCAGGTATTGTCGGAGGATACCGGCTTTCGGCGCGACTACACCTTTTTCCCCTATGGTTCGTACGAGTCGCTGGACAACAACAGGACATTGTTTCCGGTGGGTGACCTGGATGAAAGACGCCCCATCAAGGAGCGTGTCCTCGGGCTGCCGTCCGGCACCGGCGGCACAGCATTTCCTTTCGGCGAACTCGATACGTCACCCGTAACCGTTACGCAGGCGGAGTACAACGGACGGCCCGTCGCCGTTCTATGGGACCGCGCCCGCGTAGCGGCCCTGGCCTTTTATACCGACGGTGCGGGCGGTCCACACACACTTGAGACCGATGACGGTCAATTCGTTGATGCCGCGACTGGCAGCACCTGGAATGTGACCGGACTGGCGGTCGACGGTCCTCTGGCAGGGGACCGGCTCGAGCCGGTCAAAGAGGCATACGTGGCATTCTGGTTTGCGTGGGCTGCCTTCCATCCGGAGACCCGCCTTTATGCCAACGACAATCAATAGACAGACCGGTGAAGACAGGCACTCTATGCCAACGACAATCAATAAACCGGTGAAGACAGGCACTCTTCGGAGACTCGTTTGCGGACTCCTGGTCGCGGTTACGGCCGGCGCACTTCCAGTCTCCGGACAATGGATCAACGAACCCGGCACCGGCTGGCTGCAAGTCGCGCTGTACCATCACGACACAAGACAACAGTTCGGTCCTCAGCGGGATCTGAGGGATTTCCCGGAAGAGGGGCATGCGGTTACCACGTCCGTGTCTGTCACGGCGTCATACGGCATTGTCCGCGGACTCGACACCTGGGTGCAGTTGCCGGTTCACCGGTTACGTTTCGACGATTTTCTCGCCGAGCGCACGTCCGTCGGTCTCGGCGATCCGCTCATCCATCTCAGAATCGGACCGGAGGCATTCGGTATCTCTACGATTCCGGTCGCGCTCCGCGCCGGCATTAAATTGCCGGGCGGTGATTTCCCGGTGGATGCGGAGATCATTCCGCTTGGGGAGGGACAGCGCGATTACGAACTCATGCTTGAACTTGGCCACTCATTCTGGCCGGCCCCGATCTACGCTGCGGGTTGGGTCGGCTACCGGTGGCGCGAGGAAAACCGGGAAGCCGCCAGAAAACCGGGCAACGAGTGGTTTGCCTATGCGTCTCTGGGTGGTTCGTACAAGGGATTCGTCTGGAAGGTAGCCATGGAGGCCATCCGGGGCGGCGCATGGGAGGCATTGGGCATCACGCTGCCAACGGCCCGCCGGCAGCTTTTTCAGATCACGCCGTCGGTGGGAAGACGACTCGGACCCGGCGCATTCGAAGTGGGCGGGCGGTTTCCGATCGCAGGACAGAACTATCCTGCAGGCGCCGCTTTCACGGCCGGCTATTTCACCAGCTTTCGGATCTTTCGAAATAACTGAATTCTCCGGCATGGCGGGCTTGCTTGTTCTGGACGTGGCACCGTAAATAGGGCCATTGCTTCCGGAACACGCAAGCCAACCATGCCTCTAGCCGTCGGCGTCGTAGGAGTCGGGATCCGCGGAACATGCCGTGCCGCTGCACTTGCCGAAACCGGTGCAGTTTCACTGGTAGGCGTTATGGATGACGTGCGGGAACGTGCGACCACGGTTGCCGAAAATCTCGGCTGCCGGGCGTTCCGGTCCACTCCGGCACTGTTCGAAGAGACCGACCTTGTTTTCATCTGTGCACCAACACGCGATCACTACCTCATCGCTCGCGAAGCCACGCGGCTCGGCAAGCATGTCTTTATTGAGTGGCCCCCGGCGACGTCGATTACCGAAATCCGGACGCTGCTACGGATGGCGGATGAAGCGGGCACCCGGATAGGCGTGAGCTGTCCTCTGCTATTCCATCCATCGTGGAAGGCATGGGACAGATACTATTCACCGACGATCGTGCACGTCGACTGGTCTTGTCCGACGGACCGGAGACACGAAATCATCTGGCCCCACGAGATCGCAGCGTGTGTCGCCATCGTGACGCGCCGCGTGGGATCGACCGCCGTCCGCCGCATTGATGCCCGGGCCGCGCGTACCTCCAGGCCGGCCATAAGCGCCCTTTCCTTCACGCTGCAGTTCGAAAATGGTGCCATGGTACAGGCTTTGCTACACGGGGACGCCGGGCACGGGAGCCGGTATGTTGTTATGGCAGGACGGAGTGACGTGACACGCATAAATCTGGAAATCACCGGGACTGTACGGAAAATGTCTCCGTCTTCAATGGAATCGCTGGAGAAGCTGATTGTACGTGAACAGGTGGCATTTCTCGCGCCGCAATCCGAGCGGGACACCGCTCCGCTTTCGATTGCCGAGTCGGGACATATCTCGGAGCTGGTCGAACGAATTCTGGCGAAACTGCGTTAACGGGATGCGCGCCCTTGTCCGGCCGGAAGAACCATGAAGAAAAAGCATCTGCCGTCACCACTGCCCCACGAAGAGATTTTGAGCGATGTCGGGCGCATGGCCGATACGCTCGGTATTGAGACCTATGCGGTGGGAGGAATGGTGCGCGACGCGTTGCTGGGCCGCAGCATCAGCGAGATCGACTTCGTGACGATTGGTCAGGGTAGCGGAATCGCGCTCGCGCGCGTCGTAGCTGAGGCAATCGGAACCCGAAAGCCCGATATTTTCGAGACATTCGGGACCGCTTCGGTCAGATTGCCGTCCGGCTATTCGGTTTCTACGCTCGAGTTTGTGGGCGCACGAAAAGAGAGCTACCGGCGGGATTCGCGCAAGCCTGCCGTCGAGTCCGGCTCGCTCGAAGATGACCAGCATCGCCGTGATTTCACCATCAATGCGATGGCGATTGCCGTAAATCCTGCACAATTCGGCGTGCTGCTCGATCCATTCGACGGATTGCGCGATCTCAAGCGATCGATCATTCGGACCCCTCTCGATCCAGAGAAAACGTTCGAAGATGATCCGCTGCGCATGATCCGCGCCGCCCGATTTGCCGCCCAATTGGGCTTTCGTGTAGAAACACACACCCTTCTGGCAATGGAGCGGCAGTCCGATCGGATTCAAATCGTGAGCGAAGAGCGGATCGAGACGGAGCTCCAAAAGATCATCGATTCACAGCGGCCGTCAATCGGCCTCTACATACTGTTCGGGGCCGGTATCCTTGTGCACCTGATGCCCGAACTGACGGAACTGGCCGGCGTGGAAACCGTCGGCGGCTATGCCCACAAGGACAATTTCCGTCATACCATGCAGGTCGTGGACAACGCTGCGGAGTTATCCAGCGATATGGATCCCGACGACGCGCGTTGGCTGCGCTGGGCCGCCCTGTTCCACGATATCGCCAAGCCGCTCACCAAGCGCTTCGTGAGCGGTACGGGCTGGACCTTTCACGGCCACGACGAGCTCGGCGCACGGATGATTCCGAAGCTGTTCCGAAAACTCCGCCTCCCTACCGACGAGCGCATGCGTCGTGTTCAGAAGCTGATCAGGCT
>CAZIIP010000262.1:0-5407 GCA_964539455.1 uncultured Rhodothermales bacterium | reverse complement strand
CCGACGTATTCACGTCACATACCGCCAGCACCTGAACGTCATCCTTCTCCAAAAAATTGACGAGGTTACCCATGCCCATGCTTCCCAGACCGATGAATCCCATCGTTACTCGGTCTGAGGGAGCGGGCACGCGTCCTTTCCCCACTGCCGATGCCGGGACAATCGTCGGGAATGCGGCCGCTCCCGCAGCCAGTCCCAATGTCGAGAGGAAACGCCTTCTGGATAGTGCTTGCTTTTTCATTTCAATACCGCAAAATGCCTGGTGAATCGCGTCGCTTGTCGGGTGCTCAAAATAGCGCATGCGCACCACCTAAGCCGATAATGTCGCCTTTTTTTTGCGTATGACGCAGCTGTCCTGCGATCTGGATGCGGAAGGTCATTTGTTCGCCCGTGCTTTAGCCTTCTCTCCTCGAACGCTGCGCCAACCGACGGACATACTCTTCGTTTCGTTGACTCGGGATCTCTTCGCGACTCTTTAGCAAGGGTTTGTCTCTACTTTCGAGTGATCGAATTACAGGGAAGCCTACAGGACGAACCAGGCAGCGTCCGGTTCTAGAAGTCCGGAACGTTGGCGCCGCCAAAGTAGAACAGTTTCTCACGTTTCTTCATCTCGATAATGGTAAGGTCAGACAGTACCGGATCCATACCGGTTGCTGCGCATAACGCGATGCATAGCCGACGGGTAATGGAGCGGCCCGTCCGGGTTGATACGGTTGTTATGCGATCTTTTACCGCTTTGCTATCTGAACCCCCATCAATTTAACACCCTCCTCGGTCTTCATTGAAATTGTAGCCGGCTCTGTGATCATGCATTGACCCGTTTCAAGCTTGGTTGTCTCTTTATTCACCGAGACCACGGCCGCTCCACTAACGACAAAGAATATAACATACGATTCCATTTCACATTTCGGCATGGCTCCCCCGGGCGGCAGTTCCACAATTCTCGTCTTAAACTCCTCAGCATTGTAAAATACATTCCTATCCCTATCATCATATGGATATGCCGGCATTGTTTTCAGATTATACACCTTCATTGTTTTTATCTCCGTATTACTTTAGTGATTATTCAGAACGTAACTCAATTATTTTTTCAATGCACAGACCCATGATGACAACAAATATAATCGTTAGGGCAAGCCGGGTGACCATAAATCTTGGTCCAAGAAATTGAAGTTCGACCATTTCCTGAGGTATCTTTATACATGCCCACGCAGAGAGACATATAATAATATTGGCGACCCGTGCGCCTTTCTCAAGTAATGAAGCGGCTAAAGGAAACGCCACATAAAGAGGTCCGGTCGGCAAAGCACCAAATAATAAAGCTAGTGAAAAACCTTTTATTCCGGATGTTTTTCCTAAATATTTTTCAACCATTTCCTTTGGTATCCACGTCTTGAAAATACCCATTAAAACCAGAACACCAGGAAGTATCCAAATCATCTCAACAAAAAATGTCCAAGAGGCCGCGGCAACTGTTTCTATTTTATCAGGAAACAATGACAACAAAGCAATCGTCATTATAAAAATAATAGCAAGGAATATTACATCACGTTTAAGTCCGGACAAATTTGAAGCTTGAGTCATAATATTGCTCCCATAATGACAGCAATAATGATTGCAATTCCAAAACTTATCCCATTCCTAAGCAAAGCCATTTTGCTTCCTAATATCTTTATTTCCAAGGGAAGTGTTACCACACCAATCATTGTTAAGCTGGTAATGAATGCTGCCACTGCAGTCACTGATGCTCCACTTTCAATTAGAGATGCTGCTAAAGGAAAGGAAATTAAAGAAGGTATATGTAATACTGCTCCAGACAATGCCACAATTAATATCCCTCCGAAACCTGCTTGTTCACCAATCAATCTCGAAATATGACTACGCGGCACGAAACCTAAAAACAGACCGATCAGGACTATAATAATAATTACTATTGGAAGAACGCGCACAAAAGTTTTCATTGCTACTTTCAGAGCCTGCTTTGTCTTTTCCTTATTATTGAGAAAAGAAATGAATAAGCAGGTGAAAGCAAAAATATTTATTATTATGACTGTTAAGTTCACAAAAATATGCTTCCCGTTGAGTCTAAAACATTACCACCAAACAGCCAAGCTCATCGGCTGCAATGAAGCGCATCGGATTTGCCGGCCCGGGTTGCTGCGTTCGTTCGCCTACCATCAGTTGTCTAATCAGCATTTTTGTCGTCAAGGACCTCACACAGCTTCACCCTTAAATCGCTCAACGAAAATGGTTTGTGGATGAAATGTACGCCTTCGTCCAGGACGCCGTGATGGACAATGACGTTGGCGGTATAGCCGGACATGAACAGGCGTTCGATTCCGGGATAGATGAAGAGCAGGTTTTTCGCCAGTTCACGGCCGTTCATTTCGGGCATGACCACGTCGGTCATGAGCAGGTCGATGGGGCCGCTGTGTTCATGGGCCAGACGGATGGCCTCACCCGGGGTTTCAGCCGCAATTACGACATACCCAAGACTTTCGAGCATTCTCGTAGCCATGCGGAGAATGGCCGGCTCGTCCTCCACCAACAGGATGGTACCGCTTCCCCCTGCCTCAGGCTTTGCCGTTGCCTTATCAGCCTGAGGCGGCATCCCGGCCTGGTGCCGCGGCAGATAGATCCTGAAGGTCGTCCCCTCGCCCGGCTCACTGTATACGTTGATAAAGCCGTCATTCTGTCTAACCGCGCCGTACACCGAGGCCAGCCCCAGTCCGGTGCCCTTGCCCTGCTCCTTGGTGGTGAAGAACGGCTCGAACAGGTGGCTGACAGTCGCCTTATCCATGCCGCAACCGTTGTCGCTGACTGCCAGCAGCGCGTACTCGCCGGGCAAAAACCCTGCGTGAACGTTGCAATAGTCCTCATCAAACGAAATGACGTCTGTCTCGATGGTGATTTTGCCCACGTTGCTTGCCTGCCGGGATGGCGTCCCCGACGGCGCAGGCAGATCGACGGCGTCCCGGGCGTTAACGCACAGATTGGCTAGGATCTGGTCAATCTGGGAGGGGTCCACCTTGACCGGTGCGACGTTTTTGCCGGGCAGCCAGGTCAGTTCGATGTCTTCGCCGATGAGCCGGCGCAGCATCTTGAGCATCCCTTCCACGGTCTCGTTTAGATCGATAACCTTCGGGGCTACGGTCTGCTTGCGGGCAAAGGTCAACAGTTGCCGGGTCAAATTCGCCGATCGCTCAGCGGCCTTGCGGACCGCCTGCAGATCATCAAATAGCGGCTGCCCGGGGTCCACATGCTCCAGAGCCATCTCCGTGTGTCCCAGAATCACGCCCAGCATATTGTTGAAATCGTGGGCCACACCGCCCGCCAGACGGCCCACGGATTCCATCTTTTGCGCCTGCAGCAACTGAGACTGGAGCTTTTCGGTTTCTGCCTCGGCCTGCTTGCGCTCGGTGATGTCCTGCAAGGTCACCAAAACCATTCGCTCGCCCTTTACCATAATGAGCGCCGTCGACGTGAGGAAATGGAGCTTCCGCGTTTCGTTGTCTGGCCCCTTGAAATAGTACGGCGCTTCGATCTGCAGATGCGTCTCGCCTGTTTCCAGTGTTCCGAGCACCGTATTCCGTATGACACATTGCTGACAAAAGTCGCCGAATCCGCAGCCTCCGGGGTCATCCAGTACATGCAGACAATGCAGCGCTTCCCCGCCGCGCAAACCGAGCATCTCCTCCGCACTTCTGTTTGCAAATTGTGTCGCGAAGCCATTGACTTGCTGGATACGCCGTTCGGCGTTCACAACCATCATGACCAAGGGTGCGTTGCGAAAGATTGCCTCGAGCAGGTCCTTTTGACCTATAAGTGCCACCTCGTCCTGCCTGCGGGCAGTAATATCCTGAAAAGAACCCTGCACTTTGATGATTGAGCCCTTTCCATCTTCTATTGCTTTGCCGATGGTCCGCACCCAGACGCGTCTCCCTTTTTGGGTGACGATTTCCATTTCCTCATCGTAAGGAATACCCTTTTCCACGCAGGCGGTAAAAACCTGCGTAATCTTCTCCCGCCATTCGGGAGCGTAAAAACTTATGCCTTCCTGCACAGGCGGCGCATAGCCGTGTGGCACATCGTGGATATCCGCCACAGCATCCGACCATGTGCAGATATTATTTTCCAGATCCACGCTCCAACCACCGAATTGCGCCGTTTCACCGGCGATGCGCAGCAGCGCATAGTTTGATTGCAGCGCTTCTTCCATCCGCTTTCGTTCGGTGATATCCACAACGCAGCCCAGAAAATAAGCAGGCGTTCCGCTTGCGTCGCGAATGAGATTGGCATCCAGCAGACCGTATACTTTCCTCCCGTCTTTGTGGATAAAGGTTTTTTCCATTCGGTAATGATCAATCTGTCCTTTGGCCAGCATTTGCTGTTTATTCAGATTGTCTTCAACCACCTCACGATCAGTGATCTCCTTGAGATGTTTGCCGATTAGCTCCTTTTCGGTATGGCCGAGCATTTTGCAGTAGGCCTGGTTGGCGGCTTCGATGTGAAAGTCCAGCGAAACACAGGCTACCCCGGTGGCCATGGAATCGTAGATGCTGCGGAAACGCGCTTCGCTTTCTTCCAGCGCCTCCCGGGCCGCGCGTTCCGTGGTTTGGTCGCGGAACACCAATACCACGCCGGCAATCTCGCCGGTATCATTATGGATCGGAGCACCACTGACGGCAATCGGAATTTCCCGTCCGTCACTGGTAATCAGCAGCGTATGGTTGGCAAATCCGACAATACGATCGCTTTTCAGGACGCTGGTGACTGGACTTTCGACCGGCTGTCGGGTTTGTTCGTCTACAATCCGGAAGATGGTTTCCAAAGGCTGCCCGGTCGCCTCCTTCTCACTCCAGCCGGTCAGCGATTCCGCCACAGGATTCATAGAGGCAACCTGATCTTTCATATCGGTGGAGATTACAGCTTCACCGATGGAGTTAAGCGTTGCGCGCAGCGTTTCTTCGCTCTTCCGCAGCGCCTCTTCAGCCTGCTTGGTTTCAATCATAGAGATGGTCTGGATTGATTGGACAGGTTGCGCCGAAAGTTAGGTGAAATCCTGCAATCGTAACACTCCCAAAAAAGGGAGCATCCAAGATGAGACGCGAGAGGAGGAATCGCCGTCCGAGATTCAAGGCAAAGGTGACAATGGCGGCAGCCGGCAGACGGTAGTAACCGGGAATGCCGCCGCAGCCTTCCAAGGGGCAGGCACACCGGCCGGCCATGTAGCGCAGCGAAATTGCCGGCCTGGATTGCTGCGTTTGTTGGGCATTCTATCCAATGCTTTTCTCGGCCTTTATCATGTATTGTGCTTCGAACCTAAGCCCATTACTCACATCTCAAGGCCTCACGCACTTTCAGCGACAGATCCCGGTTGGAAAATGGCTTCTGGATGAAATTCACG
>CAZIIP010000261.1:694-5457 GCA_964539455.1 uncultured Rhodothermales bacterium | reverse complement strand
GCAAAAGCACGCCCAAGCTGCAGTCGACAAGTACATGCCCGCCCTGCAATCCGTCGTCGATGTCGAGTGGAGCAGCGCAGGTGCGGGATTCTTCCGCTATGATATCGAGCCCTATGTCGAATTCGCAGCCCAGGAAGACTTCGAGCCGTTCGATCGCTTCTGGAATCAGGAGCGGGAGTTTGTCAACACGCTGATTGTGGACACGGAGCGGTATCAAAAACGCCGGAGACAGGGAGAGCCACGCGCTGAAATCATTGCAGCCTTACGTCAGGATGAAGCTTTTATGGATTCCTTGCGGGTCGATGCCACCCGGCTGGAGGTCGGATTCGTCGCGCTCGATCCCTATACGCGTCACGTGAAAGCCTGGGTCGGCGGTCGAGACTACAACGTGGGTAAACTCGATCATGTCAACGGCACACGCCGGCAGCCCGGATCGACGTTTAAACCATTTCTCTATACGGCTGCCATCGACAACGGGTATTCGCCGTATTACAGGCTCCTCGACGACTCAGTGACGATATTTTTGCCCGGGATGCCGGAGCCATGGTCGCCGGGCAATTCCGGTGACGAGTTTACGGGCCGCATGCTGACCCTCCGTGACGGTTTGAGGAAGTCCATTAACACGGTTGCCGCGCGGCTTGTCGGCGAGGTGGGGGGTGAACAGGTACAGGCCTATGCACGGCGGATGGGGATTAATAGCCCTCTGGAACCGGTCCCCTCGATTGCACTCGGGACATCGGACGTCACCCTGCTGGAAATGTCCAACGCGTACGCCACGCTGGCCTCCGGAGGTTTTCACGGTGATCCGATTTTTGTAACGCGGATCGAAACCCGAAGTGGTGAGGTATTGGATGAGTTTGCCTCCACACAGACGGAGGTTCTCTCGGAACACACGGCATACACAATGATCGATATGCTGCGCGGTTCGATGATGCCGGGCGGCACCGGCGTGCGCATACGCAGCCAGTTCGGCATTACATCGGATGTTGCAGGCAAGACCGGAACCACACAAAACTCTGCCGACGGCTGGTTCGTGTTGCTTCACCCCCAAATGGTGTCCGCCGGTTGGGTAGGATTCAACAAACCTACGCTTACTTTCCGGACAAATTACTGGGGTCAGGGAGCCCACAACGCCTTGTTCGTCGTAGCTGATTGCTTTAAATCGGTACTAGAGGACGAAGATCTGGCTTTCCCCGATAGCGAGTTCCTCGCTCCGGAGGGCTGGACAGTGCCCCTCCCCATGCCTGTTAATCTGGAAGACCAGGACGATCGAAAAATTGGTGCCGATCGCAAAGGAAAGGTGGGCTGGTAGCACCGCCGGGTCCGCGCCGGCATCCAACTGTTGGCAACATCACACTGTTGCGCTAACTTTATGTCTCCGGCGCAAAATGCCCGATGAAGTATCTAACGCAAATGCATTTCCAAAAAGGCGAGTAGCAAAACAGTCTACGACTCGGAACCGACCTAGCTTCAGAAGCGCCATGGCAGTTACCCGGATGATCCACAGTTATACCTCGTGCACCGACCTGTAGCTAAGTCACAAACCACAAACCGAAATCAAGAGAGCCACATCGGCACCATGAAACCGGAAGAACTGGAGGTTATCGTCCCCAGAAAAGAGGTTGTTACCGAAACCTCGAAACCCGTCAGGATCTGGCCGTTGATTACCGATGCGCTCGACCGCATCGGGGCGGATGCGGCAACCAGAGACGCAGCGGTGGCGGCTATCGAGAGCAGCGACGGCCTCGTCGTGCTGGGCAACTATCTCAACAGTGAGGCCAAACGCGTCAAGAAAATGGATTACGCGTTCAAGGTCCCGCTGATCGTGGCCGCCGCGGAGATGGCCCGCGACGACCACCTGGCTGATTCATTCTATGACCCGGATGAGGAATGCGTCTATTTCGAGACTGATGACGGCCAATTCTCGTTTCATGTGCACAAGGACTGGACGGTCGATTGGCGTGATGTAGCCGATGAAGTCGTGAACGGATACGAATGGATCGGCGTGGAGAACCAGACATGGGCGCTGGAACGGTTGCTCGACTTCCTGGATACGGACTTGACGCCGTATACCGGTGACGATGAGGAAGAGTTGTAGTGCCGCAAGGACGGTGCCGGGATCCTGACGGTTGGACACTATCGGAACGGGATGCGCGATACGTTTTGAATGTGCGCTCTCATGGCTCGGTTACGCGCACCGGCACGGCCTCCGCGAAAGAAACGGAAGCACCGGTCCAAACCTTTCGGTCAGGTCGTGTCAATCGATTCGCGGCTTCCGAGGCATCCTCCCGTGTTGCGAATACTCCGAAAATAGCCGAGCCTGAACCGGTCATTGCCGCGTATAGTGCTCCGGATCGGTAAATTTCCTCTTTCAGTTCGGCAAGCTCGGGATAACGGGGTACCACCGACGCCTCGAAATCGTTCACCAACTCGGAACGCCAGCGCTCCGGGTCGTTCGACAGCACCACGGATGCGAGATCGACACGGTTTTCGTTTCGTGGCCGGATGTGGCCGTACGCCTCTCGGGTCGAAACCGAAACCGGGGGTTTCACCACAACCATAAAAAATGGAAACCGATACGACGGCAATGGATCGATCCGCTCTCCCCGACCGCGGACGAAGGCCGCAGCGCCACCCAGAAAAAAGGGAACGTCCGAACCGATGGAGGCACCGATTTTGAACAGCGGTACCTCCACAGGCTCAACGGACCACATGCGTGAGAGCAAAAGCAGTGTATGTGCTGCGTCACTCGAACCTCCGCCCAATCCTGCTTCACACGGTATCCGTTTTTCCAGATGGATGGAAGCACCGGAGTGGATAGCTTTGGCGTTTTGCAGCCGCACCGCCGCCTGCAAAACAAGGTTCGCTTCATCCGTGGGCAGTGAGGCGTCGGAGCAGGTCAGAGTGAGCTTGTCCGACCGCGAGGCGGTAATCGTATCCGACCAACCGATCTTCAGAAAAACGCTCTCCAGGTCATGAAATCCGTCCGGACGTCTTCTGAGTACGTGAAGTCCAAGGTTGATTTTTGCAGGGGCCTCGATGCTAAACAACATGCCGAATGCGCCGGGAGGGATGGGAGGGTCGATTCAGACGATGCCCAGGGATTCAAAGTGTTCGTTCGACCCGGTTTGCATGAATTTGTTTGCCGCATGGTGGATCAGTAACTATTCTTGCTGGTTAGCGGCCAACGGAACCAGCCCATTATACGAACATGTGCATCCAAGGAAAGCCCTGTGTTTCGGCGCAAAGGGCACGACGTGAACACCCAGACAGTGCTGTTGGGTCCGGTAGCCACCCCGTTCCCGGACCTGGACCCGAGACCGACGCTTGCCGTGTACCCCGTCGAATGGCCGCACAGGTGCTCATGGCGGTCGTAATGGTATCAATGGGAGTACAGGCACAGATTCGCAGCCCGCTGGATCTCTATTCACCTCCGGAATCATCGTCCGGTGCTACCGGTTTGCAACCGGCGATGGAAGACCGCCTCCAGCAACAGCGCCAACTGCTGCAGCAATCGGGAATCGGCGTTGCGCTGGAGGGTGCCGTTGATCCCGCCGCCTATCTTGTCGGGCCGAACGACCTGTTCAGTATATCGATCGGAGGTACACAGCCGATTCAGTCGCTCGTGCCGGTTTCATCGGACGGCTATTTGGTCGTGGCCGGGATCGATCGTGTGGAAGTTGCGGGGAAAAGCCTCGCAGAGGCGCAGCAGAACATCGTTGCGCTCCTTGCCGAAAACTTCAGGAATGTACCTGTCAACGTTTCACTCGCGCAGCCACGGCAGTTCTTCGTGCACGTCACCGGCGCAGTCCCGCAGCCCGGCCGGTACCTGGCGCTTCCCGTTTCCCGCGTATCGGACGTGCTCGAGCAAGCCACCTATTCCGTAGATGCCGAACCGCCGCCAACGAATAAAAACTATCGTTCCGCTCTCCGAAATGTGGAAGTGCACCATTCGGACGGAACCGTCGATACCGTCGATCTCATCACGTACTACAGGGGGGGCTTTCTGGACGAGAATCCATACCTGTTGGACGGAGATCGCGTTCGCGTACCTGCGTACCGTCCTTCCCAAACGGCGGTCTTTATTGACGGTGAAGTGCCTTTTCCCGGAATGTACGACTATCGCCGGGACGATACGCTTCAACGCCTGCTTCGTCTCGGGCTGGGCAGCGACCGTTTCGAGGAGATCGATCGCGTGTTGTTAATTAGGCGCACGCCGGACAACCGTGTCAACACAACCGAATACACGGGAACGCAAATAACCGATCCGAATGCCCCCGGCATCCCCCTTCAGCCGCTGGATGCCGTACACGTACCGCATCCGCGTGAACTCACCGGTGCGGCCACGGTGGAAGGAGCAGTCGTATATCCCGGGACCTATGCCATCGAGCAGAACGTGACGACACTGAAGGAATTGATCGATATGGCCGGAGGATTTCGCGACGACGCACTGGTACGTGCCTCGTTTCTCGTTCAGGATCCTCCGACGGATAAATTGACCTTGCCGGACGAACCTCTCTTGCCTCAGAGCCAGTTTCTGTTTCTGACGGACACCTCCTCCGTTCAGCAGGATATTCGGCTTTCTTCGCTCGATTTTTTCGGACGGAATCACCTGGCACTCGAACTGCTCGAACAAAAACGCCTCTCCGTCGACGTACAGGAGGCCGTTAAGCCGGATGCGGACCCGGTGTACCTGCCTGACGGTGCCCGGCTTGTCGTACCCCGTGATGAAAACGTCGTCCGCGTTTTGGGTCAGGTAGTCC
>CAZIIP010000261.1:0-684 GCA_964539455.1 uncultured Rhodothermales bacterium | reverse complement strand
ACCGGGCCGCATTACCTACATGGGCCCGATGGCCGCTGACGCCTATATCGAGGCGGCCGGCGGGCGCGGTCCGAGAGCCAACGACACCTATCTTTTAAAGGCGGGTACCGGACAGTGGTTGCGCGCAAACCGCGGGGAAATCGAGTCGGGTGACGTTTTGTTCGTTTCCAGAAAAGGTGACCTTCCGTCTAACCGCGAACTCGCGCGTTTGATGTTGCAGCGCAAAGATGTGCGGCTGCGGACGATTCAGGTCGCCTTAACGGCGGCAAGTGCCATTTCGGCCATTATTACCACCGCACTTTTCATACGACGGGAATTCCAAAACTGAGCCGAACGGCCATGGATGCAACGGGATCGACATCCGACGAACTGCGCGACGCGCGTGCGGAGGAGGCCTGGTGGTATTCACTCGCCGCGCTTTATAACCGCCGCCGGTTGCTGCTTTCAGGAGCCGTCATTATCGGTCTGGTATCGATCGGCGTCAGTCTGGTCCTGCCCAAGTGGTACCAGGGCGTTGCCCGCGTGATGATGCCCCAGACGATTAACCGCGCGGAATTGGCCATGTCGATGGGCGATATCGGCCCGGCTGCCGCTGCGTTTTTGTCCGGTTCCACCGGCGATTTTAACCGCTATCAAACCATCTTGCAGAGCCGAACCGTCAGAGAACGGCTCGTACGGTCATTC
>CAZIIP010000260.1:0-5458 GCA_964539455.1 uncultured Rhodothermales bacterium | reverse complement strand
TCATATGCCCAGGTGCCGGTGACGGGAATCCGCATGCCCATGATATTACCGACGCCCAACTCTCCGGCCAGATCTCCGAGAAATCCCGATTCGTTTATGTGACCGCTTCCGACTATCTGCCCATTTGCCCGGAGCTCAAGTGCATATTCGGCCTCCCCAAAACCGGCAATGTTCATTTGCGCCAGCCATTGCCCCGGAAACAGCGTCTCGGGATCAGGCTGCCAGGATCTACCTTTGACAGCGCGGAGCAGTTTGGCGTGTCCATGCTTGCTGTCGGATTGGTCCACATACACAAGACCATCCAGGTCTGCAGGCAACCCGGTTTGATCCAGGCTGTACGGAATGATCTCCTTCATGAGAAAACGGGCACGACGCCACTCCCACTCTACAAAATCCGAGAGACTGGATTGCTGCGACCAAACCAGAAGTAACTTCTCCGCCCATATCAGACCTAGTCCAAGACGGTCTCTGAGTTCCTGTCCGGGAACAATCTGATGCTGATCAAAAAACGTGCGTACTTCGTTTTTCTCGAGCACCATTTGGAGGTAGGAGGCCATATCACGGTCACGATGACTGTGACTGATAAAAACACGCGGAGGCCCTGGAATTCTGCCGGTTCCGCCGGTCTTCTCAAGAAAACAGGGTAGTTCGTCTACCAGTTGGGCGGCAAAATCCGGGGTTAGGCCAATCGCCTCGAGTCTATCCGTAATCTCTTCGTCCGGCATATTTCGGCTACGCATGGTAGCGACCGACTCCCAGGCACCCCAGATGGCCTCCGTAGTGGACGATGGTTGGCTCATGCTCGTTCGCCCTCAGGTAATTTTCCGATTGAGATCCGCTACTTGACGACGGGAAGTAACACTGGAATGACCCGGATTCTGTGACCGGAGTACCGCTTAGGGATTCCCGCCACATTTTGGCTGTGCTGTTTCTGCCGACTTGGAAGTACGCTCGAGCGTGTTGGAAGCGAACGTAACCCAGCGAGTGGCACGTCCCCCCTGGGTCAGTCGCTCCCGTCCCCAAGTGCCCGCGCTGCCTCTTCCATCCTGGCCTCCAGCTTTCGCAAGCGTGTTTCGAGCTCCGCATGTCCTTCCGCGCCGGAAGCAGAGGCTTCCGCTCTTTCCTCCCCGCGACTTCCAACACGCACAAACCGTGTGTAGCCGAGAGCCAGCGTGATCACGAGAGCGATCGTCATTACCACGAAACGTGCAACCGACGTATCGGTAGCGACAATCCAACCCACACCGTAGAGCATCGTAAACACGCCTCCGAGCAGGAGCCCGTTGCTGATGACAGGTAGCCGGTCTGCTCTGATCAGAGAGACCGCCATTGCGAGCGTCGCACATATGATCAGCACGATGCTCGTCGACCGTTCCCATGGTTGACGGGCTTCCCTGGCTTCATCCTCCAGTTCGTTTCGCTGCCGGATGATGCCCTGCAGCTCTTCGCGGTCGCCGGCCGTCAGGCTGTCGGCCGGCTTTACCGCCATGATTTCCTGTTCCCGGCGATCCAGTTCCTTTATCTGTGCGTCATACTCCACCGGAGGCGGATGGAAGGTGTAGACACCGACGCCGGCAAACGCCGTGAACATCAAGCCTAGAAAAAACGAAAAGATCGTATGCAGCCCACCGCTGCGTCTGGTCTCAGCCATAGCGCATATTTACCGAAACGGGTTGGTAGGAACCTGACCGGCCTGTGTGCTCATCGCCGAGGTGACCTCGTCAATTGAACCCTCCGGCGGGCAGGCTGTGATGTTGAAATTGTATGTCTTTGCGGACCTTACCTCTACGCAAGTGCCAAAGCGGCCCGGTGCAGTTCGTCGCGGACCGGCCGCGATTTCGGGCAGGCGCGCTCGCAGAGACCACAATCGTCACAGGCTGTCATTCGTGCGCCGGCGGGCAACCCGCGATACGTCGACCGCGCAAGTTGCTTCTCGCCCCGATCGTAATACAAGTTGCAGCGGACAATATCGGCTACGGCAATCCCCTTCGGACAAGCCGCTTCGCAGGCGCCGCACATCATGCACGCGGCCGAGGCCAAGCGCACATTCCGGCGCGCTCGAACGCGGTCCATCCACCCCATCCGCGCACCGGAGGCTTCGACGTTGCTTTGAACCTCGCCGACGGCTCCCATGCCGATCAGCAAGCTGTGGACATTGTCGTTCTGCAACAGTGATTTGAGTCCGGAGGTAACGGCGGGTGCATCGTCCTTCTCGAGACCATTGAAGGTCTTCATCGCGATGAACCCCATATTCTGCTCCTCCTTCGCCCTGGCCAGCACGGGATCGACGGCTTCGCGGTTACCGAGGTTGTAGGCTACCAGCATCACATCGAAGAAGCCCTTGTCGACGGCGAGATTGAGGACGCTCACCGGATTTTTGTGATTGGCGAAACCCGAGAACCGAATCTTTCCCTCCTCCCGGAGTTTGCCGAATGCATCTTCTAGCTCGGGATCCATATCATCGACACTATGGATTTGTGGCAACAGGATGTCTACATAGTCGGTGTTCAAAGTGCGCAAATCATCGTCAATTCCACCGATGGGACTTGCCTGCAACGCCAGAAAAACCTTGTCCCGCTGTGATTTCATCACCTCGCCCGTGGCCTTGATGCCCACACCGTCCGTGTATCCCCGGCTCGTGTGTACGAGATTGATGCCGCGCTCGATCGCAATCTCGAGAAGACGGGATTGCTGAAGCTGGTTGCCGCCGAATCCGAAGTCGGTGACCTCCAGGCCGGTTCGACCCAATATCCGTTTGCTCAGCTCCGGCGGCAACACCGACCGTCCCTTGCCTGTTGCACGCTGCGTACCGACTATGGCGGCACCTACAACGGCTGCTGCGGAGCACTTGACAAAGCGCCTTCGAGAAATGTCCCGTTTATGCAAATTGGATGATGTCGTGGTTGCTTTGGGTGTCATCGTGTGACCTCTCGGTGTATCGCACGAAGGTTGCCGATATTTCGCGCGGTGGAATATTTGTGCCGGTGTGGCCATCCTGAACCTAAATGTAGGTACACCTACTGCCTAAGGCAACCAAAGCATAGCGGCCCTTCGTGGATTCCCGCAATTAATTGCGAAGCCGATAACTGATGAGCCGCAATCCGGTCCACAGGTGTCTTTGAGGGTAAAACGTGCGCTGCCCTACCTGTCAAGCAGCCAGTCCAGCATATTGTTTATCGCCCGGTCAACCATCGGGTGGGTAATGGCCGCCTCGTCGTGTCCCGGGATGAGGACGCCCACCTTTCCTTCACCGAATGGATGCGCCCAGGCCTGGGCAAAACGTCCGTGTTCCGGCGAGTGACTTTCGAGATAGACGGACGTCTCGGACTCATCCATAATCACTTCGTATTCCTCATCCACTATGTTGAACGGGGTAATTCCCTCCGACAGCTCCGGCATCAATCCTGTAGGGGTTACGGTGATCTCCACTCTGGGAGGGTGCGTGATGAAGCATGATTTGGCCAGTCGTGATACGCCGTTGCCACATTTATAGTGGCCAAATTCGTCGTGGAACAAGAGGAGTGGTGCTCCGCCATTGACGTAGTCGACCAGTTTCTCTTCTTGTTCGGCCGTCAGCCAGTAGGTCAGTTCCTCGTCTTCCGGGAATACACCGTTGTCAAGGTACATATCTACGTGATGTACGCCGTTCCGGCTCATCAAGACGAGGTCAAACTGGTCGAGTCGATCCCACGGAACGTCGTAGTTCAGAATGGTTACCGCCTGCCAGCCTTCTTCGATCAGTCCGCCGAGGATCGCCCTGTGAATCGGCGCAACCGCATGCCAGGGATCGCCGAGGATGGCGAGCACACGCTTCTGGTCGGGTGAATCCGGCGTGGGCAGCGCCACGGGTTCGGCTTCGGGATTGGATATTGCCGCCCGGTCTTCCGCGCAGGAAAACATAAGCGTCGACAAAACCAGACAAGTCAGGATCGGGATCAGTTTTTCATGGGTTGCTCCTAAGGGCCACGGTGGAATAAGCCGCGTAGCATCCCCAATGTCGGAAACAGCCATCGCCTCATCAAGTGGTGCTGCGGTTACGGCTATCCCCAATCCATCGAAATCAGGGTCGGAATCGGTACCGGCCACGCATCCATACCTCCCCACAAATTCGCCTCGCTGAGCGAAGCCCCTGGCATTGGGTAACGTTTTCACCTTTTCACACATTCACATTTTCACCTGTCACCTCACGACTTCTCCGCCTTCTTCGCCACTGTCATCGACGCATCTGCCACAGCCGAGCTCAAATCGTAGACTTCATACCTTGACAATCGCCACCCTAAGATTGAAGTTGTCTATCTGTCATCTTCCTCTATCGATCCTCCCTGGGAATTTGCGCCATGAAAAAGATCTGCTTGACTCTCCTCCTTCTTTCTCTTTTTGCTTGCACAGCCGAGGAGCCGGCGATGCAAGCCACTGAAACGGCTTCTTCGGACCCGGTCGTGCTCGGGGACGTGATCAGAATTGTCCTACCGGAATTGCAGCCGGATGCCGACGCGGACGCGTTTGAGGCTGTCGCGACAGGTGAGGTAGCTGCCGACATCAATTCGAACGTTCCCGGAGCGGAATTCCACGTCTACGAAGCGGATCGCGGAGACCGAGCCGGGGACTATCTGCTACTCTGGAACCGGACGACCCGCCATGAAGGTAATGCGGCCTCGCTGGAGCCGTCTCAGTCACCCTTCCCGGCACCGGACAGTGAGGCTGCACAGGAGGTGATGGCACCGGTTGACGCCTTTATTGCCGATGACGCGGACGTCACCGACTATGCATTGATCGGATCGGACCAGTTCGAGGCGCTCTTTCCGGTCGATGTGCTGGGCTCGCACTTCCTTAAGGTTCTGCCGGACCGTGCTGAAGCGTTTGAGACTTTTGTAAAGGAGAGACTACATCCCACGTTAAAGGACCTGATGCCTGGTATGCCTCTGCTGTACTACAAGGGGATCGCCGGTGCAAGGTCAGGAGACTACCTCTTGGTTTTCGCCATTCGGGATCCCGAGGCCCGCGAGCTCTATTTCCCGACCGACCAGCCAGAGACGCCCGCCTTGTATGCGGCACTCGAGCCACTGGAATCGCTGGGACAGGAACTCACCACCTACCTGGAAGACGGTAGCTGGCTGGATCCTTCCTCAGGAGGCGCCGCCGCCTATTTCGAGAGTACGGAATGGACGGACTTTGTCCGGATTGAACCTGCGACCGTAGACTGAACCGCGGATCTGGATCCTAACAATACGACGGTGCTCGGCCTACGTCTGACACCGGCAATGGACGCAGGGCAAGTGACGGTAGCGAAAGAGTGGCCCCGCAGACTGCTGTTGCTGGAGCCCATATCGCCACAAGTCACGTTATCTCCGGTTGGATTCAGCTCTTGTCAGGCGAAATCGGAGTGGTGATCCAAACCGGAACAAGGGATCTGGCTGCCTCAAGACCGCAAGCATCACAAACGCAGGACGTGAAGAAA